>NZ_DATGTT010000015.1:0-17843 GCF_035301675.1 Lentibacillus sp.
ATCATTGGCGCCTTTCTAATGGAAAACAAACAACTGAAAGAAACTATGATTCAACATATGATTTCAACATGTTAAGAGGTGATCGGATTGTCACAAGTGAAAGGCGGTCTGACCATTTTAAGAGAAATGGCCAACACCCTGCCGCCATCAGAAAAAAAATTAGCTGACTATATATTAGAAAATCCGGAAGATTCAATCATGCTGACAGCTTTATCCCTTGGAAAAGAAAGCGGCACATCAAGTGCAGCAGTCATCCGATTGTGCAAATCTCTCGGACTGAAAGGTTTTCAGGAATTAAAAATCCGTGTTGCTGGTGATCTGCAGGAACAAACAGGGTATGGTTATCGGGATATTGAGCCAAATGATAAAACAGAGAATTTAATTGAAAAAATGACATCAAATACGATCCAAACAATCAAAGAAACTGTGGATATGATGCGCGAATCGGATCTGGAAAGTGCCGCCGATGCACTATCCAAAGCAAAATCGATTGTTATCATCGGGTTTGGTGCCTCCTATATTGCAGCTAAAGATGCGGAACAGAAGTTTACACGGATTGATAAATTTGTACAGGCTTTTTCGGATGTCCATATGGGCGCGACTGCCATCGCCAATAAAGGACCTGACGATGTTGTTGTGGGGATTTCCTTTTCGGGCAAAACAAAACAGGTGATTGATTTACTGGAGCTGGCTAAACAAAAAAATGTCAAAACAATCGGCATCACCAAAACCGGCAAGTCACCTGTCAGTAATATTACGGATATTCAATTGCATACGTCCGCAGCGAAAGAGGCAACGTTCAGAAGCGGTGCGACATCATCAAGAATGGCTCAGCTACACGTGATTGATATTCTGCTGATGGTCATAGCCTCCAATGAATACGAAGAGATTATTCAGCATCTCGATGAAACAAGGGAAGCGATAACCGCTCTAAAGCAAAGGTAGCAAAAGTCTGCCCATGTTGAAATAATATTACGAAAAATTGAAACTAATCTTGACAAAATAATTCGAAATGCCTATACTAAGAACAAGTCAAAAGTTTGATAATTTTTTTAATATTAATTGAAAGCGCTTTACTATATTTAGGCGGGGAGATTCATAGATATATGGAATTGGCAAAATTAACGACAGAACAACGCAATGAAACCAGTATGGCATTGGATCAAATGTCCACGATGGAAATTTTAAATGTTATTAACGATGAAGACAAAAAAATTGCGACGGCTGTTGAAACGGCATTGCCTAAGGTAAATGATGCTATTGAACATACTTACAGGGCATTAAAACAGGGCGGCCGTCTATTTTATGTCGGTGCAGGGACGAGCGGCAGACTTGGTGTAGTAGACGCATCGGAATGCCCGCCAACATTCATGACATCGCATGATACGGTTCAAACCGTTATGGCGGGCGGAACCGGAGCTTTTTTCAAAGCGGTTGAAGGTTCTGAGGACGAAGAATCCCAGGGTGCCAGCGATACCAAAGCAAAAATGCTAACGAATAAAGACGTTGTGGTGGGCATCACCGCAAGCGGCAGAACACCATATCCGATCGGTGCGTTAAAGTATGCCCGGGAAGTTGGTGCTTATTCTGTTTCGTTATCATGCAATGACCATTCAATAATCAGCCAATTTGCCGATACTGAAATTGAAGTGATTGTCGGTCCGGAAGTGCTGACAGGATCAACCAGGATGAAAGCAGCAACCGCTCACAAAATGATTTTAAATATGATCAGCACAACGACGATGATCAAACTTGGAAAAGTCTATGAAAATCTGATGGTTGACGTCCATGCCAGCAATTATAAATTAATGCAGCGGGCTAGACGTATCATCATGGAAATTACCGGTGTTGATTACGATGTAGCTGATAGAACACTAGCCTTAACGAATAATCAGGTAAAACCTTCCATTGTGATGATTAAAGGAGGTGTTACATACAAGGAAGCAGAACAAGCAATTGAAAAAAGTAACGGATATGTCCGTGACGCAATTGCATACGCACTTAATTCCAATGTCTGAAACGTCATTAATGGTTACATGAACTATTGATGAGTTTCATATATTTTAATTAAACAAAGGGGGAGGTTATTTTGAAGCGATTACTAAAAAATCCTTTCGTGCTTTTTATGATGGCTGCATTGCTGATAATAGCAGTTGCCTGTTCAGACGACAGCTCATCTGAAGGGTCATCGGATGACAGCGGTGACAATTCAAGCGAAGCAGCCAGCGATGGCGAGGGATTAAGCGGTACGTTGGAAATTCAGTACTTTGTCGGGGGTTACGGTGACTCATGGTGGAAGGAAGTAATCGGTGATTTTCAGGAAAAGCATCCTGATCTGGAAATTAAAGAACATGCCGGCCCGAACATTAATGAAGAGATGAGGTCGCGCTGGGTTTCCGGGGATCCGCCTGATGTCGTGTATATCGATGGTGCCGGATCGAGTGAAACACAGATGGTTGAAGATGGACAGCTGATGGATCTTACCGATTGGGTAAAGGATATCAAAGTTGATGGAAAACCTTTGATGGATAGCTTCATTGTACCGCCGTCTGATTTTGATGGTAAAATCTACAGCTTGCCGCTCGTATTTGACTCTTGGGGCACATGGTATGATAAAGCATGGTTTGAGGAAAACAACTGGGAAGTACCATCAGATTTTGAAAGTTTCATGAGTTCAATGGGACAAATTAAGGAAGATGCTGATATTTCGCCATTTGTAACTACAGGAAAGCATCCTTATTACTTCCTGCGCGGCATGCTGTATCCAGCATTTGGAGCAGCCGGTGGTGATGAGCTGCTGAATGACGTCATTACGGGTGCTGAGGGTGCATGGACAAGTGACAAAGTGCTTGAAGTTATGAAAAAAGTAGAGAAAATGCAGAAGGAAGGCTATATAGACGAAGGGTTCGCAGCGATTAACCATACGCAATCCCAAATGAACTTCCTGCTTCACGATAATGCTTATATTCCAGTTGGGTTCTGGCTTCCAAATGAAATGGAAGGCGACAAACCTGAGGATTTAGAGTATGGCTTTATTCCATCACCAATGAACGATGCCGGTGAGCCGATGGCTGTTGTACCGGATCTGCGTCCGCTGGCGATTGCTGAACAGGCGGAAAACCCTGAGGCAGCCAAAGCATTTGTTGAGTTTGTCTTCACAAAAGAATATGCCAAGTCGTTCTCTGAACATACAGGTGCGATCATGAACCTGCAGGGAGTTGATCTTGCATCGAATGATAAGGTTCCGCAATATTTGATTGATGCAAACGAAATGATTAATGATCCGGAAAAAGTCCAAATCTATCATAAGCCTCACCCGATGAGTGCTGATTTGGAGACGCCGATCAGTGATTCTCTCGTTTCTTTGATGCTCGGCAATATTACTGCTGAAGAATTTGTAAAAGAAGCAGAAAAGGCGGCTGAGGAATACCGAAATAGTCAGTAACTCAGTTAAAAAAGTAAATGTGTATGGAATGTGAAAGCCTGCTTTTGCATTCCATACCCTTATTTTCACGAGAAAGAGTGATTGGATGGTACAATCTAAAAAACAAAAATACCTGTTTTTGGCATTTTGCCTGGTCCCGACATTCATCATGTTCAGCATTTTTACACTTTATCCATTATTCAGCGGATTGTATTATTCTTTTTTTGAGATGTCAGGCTCATCACAGGCAAAGGAATTTATCGGGTTTGATAATTACATACAACTGTTTAATGATGAAATCTTTCCGGCGACTATCTGGCATGATTATTTCCTTGTTATAACAAAAGTAATCGGTATTATGATTATGGCATTGTTCATTGCTGTTGCATTAACACAGCTGAAAATTAAAGAAGCACCGTTTTACCGGATCATCTTTTTCTTCCCAAATATCATGTCTGTAGTTGTCATCGGTATTTTATGGGCATTCATTTATAACCCGGATCTGGGTCTGGTTAATTCAGGTCTGGAATTTATCGGGCTTGAAGAATGGACAAGGGCCTGGCTGGGGAATGAAAATTGGGCGCTGACAAGTCTCGTTTTGCCGTCCATCTGGGCTGGCATCGGCCTGTTTATGCTGCTTTTAATGGGAGGAATCGCAAACATCTCGAAAAGCTATTACGAAGCGGCGCGGATTGACGGTGCGAATGAATGGCAGCAATTCTGGAAAGTAACCTTACCGCTTGTATGGCCCCAGATTAAAATTTCCATCCTGTACATTGTTATTACAACGCTAAACGGCTCCTTTATCATTGTCCAAGTCATGACGGGAGGCGGACCAAATAACGCAACACATGTCATGGGATCGTATCTTTATCAGCAGGCTTTCCAGCAATATAACTTCGGGTATGGAGCAACAATCGGTGTTATGATCCTGGTGATTTCATTGATTACCGTATTAATCCTGCAGCTGTTGCTGAGAAGAGACAAGGTGGAATACTGATGGAAGGGGTGAACCAGCATGAAACGGAGTATAGGTGAAATCATATCAAGAACCGGCATTCGAATTCCGTTAATACTATGGTCAATTGCTGTCCTTTATCCGATTATCTGGATGTTTATCGGCTCATTTAAATCAAACGCCGAAATTTATGCCAATCCGTGGGGGTTCCCGGAAACATGGAATTTTCAAAATTTCGTGACGGCATGGACTGAATATAATATTGATACGAGTGTGTTTAACAGTTTGATTGTCACAGTAGTGGGTGCTCTTCTGACATTGGTGCTGGCTATCCCGACTGCTTATGCACTCGAACGTATCCGTTTTAAAGGGAGTAATTTTCTATTCACATTATATATTTCAGCTATGATGATCCCGATGGTACTGGGCTGGATCCCGTTGTTTTTCCTGCTGGCACAGTTCAACCTGCTGGACAACATTTTCGGGCTTGCGATTGTGTATGCCATCAGTCAGCTGCCGTTTTCAATTTTCGTGCTCACCAGTTTTATCAGTACGATACCGAAATCGCTCGAGGAATCAGCTGCTATGGATGGCATGTCGCCGTATGGTGTGCTGTGGAAAATCATCACACCGCTCTCCATGTCCGGGATCATTACTGTGACGATTATGAACGCGATACAATTTTGGAACGAATATTTTATGGCATTGATTTTCCTGCAGAGCGAGGAAAATTATACACTGGCACTAGCGATTGATTTTATCAGCAGTGAAGCACAGTATACTAACGCATGGGGAACATTATTCGCAAGCCTCGTCTTTGCGATTGTTCCGGTCATCATTTTGTATTCGATTTTCCAGCAGCGGATTGCAAAAGGTATGACAGAAGGTGCTATCAAGGGTTAATAAGGTTGAAAAAATGTGGTGCCCCGGCAGCAATGCGGGGCACCACATTTTTTACTATGTCGGATTAATAGTTTCGTCTAACCCAGCTGTCACTTGCAAAATCTATCGCTTTATTGCCGAGATGGATATTGGAAACATACCAGCCTCTGCCATTGGTGGATGCATCAGTCTTCTAACTGAAACGGATATAATTGATATCTTCAGGTATTTCTATGCTATGCGATTCCCAGCCTTCACTGATGCCCGTGAATTCTTTATTTATGCTTGTCCAGTTTTCACCATCCTCTGAAACTTCTACGGCGCCAAAATCATAGTTATTCTCAAGCCGGTACCAGGTTTCAAAAGTGAGCGAAGCACCGGTATGCCCGATGGCTGATGTATCTGAAAGCGGCCCCATATACCAGCTTTGTGCAACTTCCCAGCCAAGTCCATGTTCATCACCCGGGAATTCAGGAAGCTGATTTTCAACAAGCAGTCCGACCGTGTCAGGATCTAAGATTTGCTCGCTGCCATAACGTCCTTCATTAATCATCATATGAAAAAGCTTACATTAAGCGTAATTCGATATCTTCCGTACGTCTATCCTACTTAGGAATTAAAAATGTTTCGAAACTTGTGAAAAATATGCGGGACGATTTAAAGTCCAGCGAATATATGGTGGGTGACTGGCGAGTCGTTAGGTCCAAAAATGCACCAATCATGGTAAAAGATGACAGGAGAAATTGTTAAAGGTAAATACCAAAAAAATGGTGTCCCGATCAAAGCGGGGCACCCAATGGTTATGAAAGAGGGGGTATCTTTCAACTTATATCCATAATAAGCCAAGAAATTCAACATGTCCATCCAACTTCATGATTAAAAATGCTGTGCAAGTTTGTCAATCAATGTCAAATGACCCGGTCGAAAAGTAGGATAATGGGATATGGTGTCAGCTCCCATGTCTTGAAACGCGTAATTTGCCATGGTTATCGAAAATTAATATACTGGTAGTATTATGTCGGAAAAAGAGGTCTTTCAACAATGGGGAACGGGCTATTGAAAAATAAATGGGTTGTCTGGGGGCTAATGCTGCTCATCACAGTTATTTGGGGCTATGCATGGGTGTTCATGAAAGTCTCACTGAATTTTATGGGGCCGTTTACGTTCTCGGCATTGCGGTTCGGAACAGGCGCAGCTACACTGCTGCTCGTTGTATGGCTTGTAAAAGCAGGCAAGCCACCCCGCAGCATGTGGAAACATTTAATTGTAGTCGGGCTCCTGCAGACCACGATTGTGTTTACGTTTGTGATGTACGGCATGCAGTTTGTCGATGCCGGGAAGTCGTCTGTACTGCTTTATTCAATGCCGCTCTGGAGCAGTCTGTTTGCCGTGAAAATTTTAGGTGAAAAAATAACATCGGGAAAATTGTTCGGTCTTGCAGTCGGCATGCTCGGCCTTGTTACGATCCTGGGATGGGATATACTCTTTGTGCAGAATCTCTCGGTTATTTTTGGCGAAGTTCTGATTATCGTTGCAGCAGTTTCGTGGGCCGCATCGAACGTATACTATCGCGTTAAACTGGAGGGGATGACACAACTGCAGGTTTCGGCTTATCAAATGCTGTTCGGGACGGTTGGTATTGTTATAGCCACGTTGTTTGCCGAGTGGGGAGACCCTATACGGCTGACGGGCGAGAGTATTTTTTACATATTGTTCACAGGCGTGCTTGCCTCTGCTTTATGTTTTACTGTCTGGTTTCTGATTTTAAGTATGATTGATATGATTACAGCAACCTTGTCAACATTGCTTGTGCCGGTATTCGGTCTGTTTTTCGGCTGGTTGATTCTGGATGAGGAATTGACAAACAGCATTCTGATAGGATCGGTAATGATTATAGCCGGAATTACTGTTGCACAGGTGTTTGGCAAAGAAAAAACGAAGCAGGATGTTGTGGGAGCCAATCATCGGTTAAACACTGAAGAACATCAAGGTTCATAATTTCATAGGCAGAAAATGTCCCGGCTTCATTTAGGCCGGGACGTCTTATGTGACACGCACTTAAAAGAATAATAATCCAATCGAAATCGGTATGAAACCATAAAACAAAATCAGAACGCAAAAGCCCATAATATCGCGGACCTTTAATCCTGCAATTGCGAGCAGCGGCAGTGCCCAGAATGGCTGAATCATGTTTGTCCATGCATCACCCCATGCTACACCCATTGCGGTTTTCGCCGTGTCCGCCCCGATTTCCAGAGCAGCAGGTATCATGATTGGCCCCTGGACCGCCCACTGGCCACCGCCGGACGGAACGAAGAAATTAACAATGCCGGCACTAATGAACGAGAAAAGCGGCAGCGTGAGTTCATTGGAAATGCTCACAAACCACATCGACATCTCCTGCGACAGTCCTGACTCGACCATCATACCCATAATTCCCGCATAGAACGGAAATTGGATAATGATGCCACCGGCGTTTTTAATAGCTTTAGTCACACTGTTTAAAAAGCGGCGGGGTGTTTTATAGAAAAGAATACCCATAAAAAGGAAAATAAAGTTGACAATATTAAGATTCAAATCAAAACCATTTTGCACAAAATGATAAATAATAAAGCCGATTCCCATCAGTCCGATAACAAGCGAGATAATTCGGCTGCTTTCCAGACTCTCGGCAGGTGTCCAGTGTCAATTGGGCTTGTTTGATCGTATGATTCTGCCAATTCTTTAAGGCCTGAACTGTTCAATAATCGAAAAAGGCTATATTATGTGGTGATCATAGCCCATAGCACAAATTTTACTCGAATTTCCGAAACGAAACCCATAGACAGATAATGGCGGCAGACGTACAATAAAAGAAAGTCGAAAAATGCGAGTGATAAACATGCAGACACAGCCATTCAAAAAAGTGCAGGAAGCTTCCTATTTAACTGCGGATAAAGCATGGAGCTACCGGGCAATCCTGCGTTATTTTTACATACAGCATGAACGGATGCGTGAGTTTCTTTTTCCCGAAGAGATTTTTGCACATCTGAAGGATCTGGACGGCTTTCAGGACTATACGGAAGATCAGCTCCATCAGGATCTTGAACAGCTAGTGAAATGGAATAACCTGATTGCCAGACAGGAGATGAGCAGGGCTAGTACAATTGAAGAATTCAAGAAAAAGCGATACCGCTATCAATCGACACCATATACGATTGAATTCGAACGAATGCTCCAAGAAATGGAAAAAGGCGGCAATGTCTTCGGCGGATCGCTTGAGCGAAAAGAGTTTGAACGGCTTTATCAGGAATTGTTGAAAGTAGAGAATATTATTACTAAAGACAGCTTGCCGTCCGCTGATGAATGTTCACAGCTGTGGAACGATATTTTTGCCTACTTTCGTTCAATCAACCAAAACACGTCCGATTACATGGCACACATCAACAGTGAAGAGGCCGAAGAGCGGATGCAGACAGAAGCGTTTCTTGCCTATAAGGATCAGTTCACCACCTATTTGCGTGATTTCATTATTGGCCTCCAGCAGACAGCTTTGAAAATTCAGGAGCTTGTTGGGACAATCACCCTTAATCAGCTGCAGCCGCTGATCAGTCAGGTTATCGTTCATCAGCAGCAAATACCGCGGTTTGAGGATATCGGTTTGGATGAAAAGGAATTAATCACCGATCAGGAAGAAAAGTGGCGCAGTTTATGTGATTGGTTCCTTGGCAATGCGCATGGTGAAAGTAACCTGGAAATGCTGCAGACAAGGACAAATGAACAAATTCGCCGTATTACCCGTGTTGTCCAGAGGCTGGGGGAGCGTCATCATTATTTCCGAAGCCGTAAAAAGGATTATCTGCATTTGGCGGAGTGGTTTGATTCAATGGACGACGTAAAAGAAGCCCATGAACTATCTTCTGTTGTTTTCGGAGTTTTCCATACAAGACATCTGTTTAGTGATCATGTGCCGACTGATGATATTTATACCGATATTTGGGATGAGACACCGATGGAACATGAAACAAAGCCGCGCATCCGGAATTACCGTGAAAAGACCAGACCCGGCGCAATCGTCAGTCAGCAAAAGCGGAAGGAAGAAGCACGCGCTGAACATTTGCGCAAAAAGCAGCTTGAACAGGAAAAGCTAAAACAATATATGAGCGGTAATGAAATCAGACTTGAAGATTTACCGGCCGTTGAGCCATATGTCAGAAAAATGCTCCTGAGCTGGATCGGCAAGGCAATGGCTCGAAACGACCGGACCTTTAAGACGGAGTATGGCCGCCGGGTAAAAGTCATCATGGAGCCGGGTGAACGAATTATGTTGCATGCGGAAGACGGCGATATTGAAATGCCTCATGTGACATTCCAATTTCTTGATGAGGTGAAGCGTTAATGGAACTCAACCATTTTGACGATAAAGCAGTGCGGGCGTTGGCGCTGCTCCTGGAAAAGTTCTGGGTGCTGCGTCTTGAAGAGCCAGACCTGTATCAAATAATACGTGAACGGGAAAAAGTTCTGAAACGGTACGTTGATGACAAGCTTGGTTTTGAGCTGATTGTCCACCAGCATTTCATCAAGCTGGAAAAAATACCTGTTGAGCCGAAAAGCTGGATGGGCGTTCATGATTTTCAGGAACCTCGGGATTATTCGATGTTTTGCTGTGCATTGGCCTTTACAGAGAATTGCTCGGTCGATGAACAATTTTTGCTGTCAGATATTTGTGAGGACATCAAAGATCTGTACCCGGGCGACTTTCCGCTTGACTGGACGAACTATAATCATCGCCGATCATTAGTGCGTGTCATCAAAGTACTGGAGAAACTTTCAATCTTAAAGTCAGTTGAAGGTGAGATTGACCGATTTGCGATGGATTCTGAGCAGGAAGTGCTTTATGAAACAACGGTCTATGCACGTTATTTCATGCGTTCTTATCCAAGGGATTTATTTGAATACAGCACAGCTTCAGATATTTTGGCGAGCGAATGGGAAGGTCATGAAACGGACGAGCGGCGCAAGCGGGTCTATCGCAAATTGTTCATTTCACCGGTTGTACACCGTGAAGGCGAAGATGATCCCGATTTTGCCTATATCCGCAATTTCCGCAACCGGCTGCGGGAGGATATTGAAGCACACACACAGTTCCGGCTTGAAGTATTCAAAAATGCTGCCGCGCTGGTGGCGGAGGAACGGAAGCAGGAATTGACACTTTTTCCGGACAAGAAAGCGATCATGGACGTGGCACTCCATGTGGCAAGCTATTTGCGCAGCCAGGATATCTATCAGCCGGATGAGCTCGGGACAATCCATATATCTCGCATTGCTTTTGAAGAAATAGTCGCTGAAGTCCGGGGGATTTATGGGAAAGGCTGGAGTAAACATTATCGGGAGTCCACCATCCCTGCTGTTACAAATGAATTAATAGATTTGCTGAGAGATTGGGAAATGCTTGGAGTTGAACCTGTAACAAATACACTTATTATTAAGCCGCTGTTCGGGCGGGCAATCGGACATTTTCCAAAAGACTTTTCGACAAGTGAGGATGAGACACATGAACAAGAATCGTAAATGGCAAATGAATCGGACCGGGCTGTTGAACTTCTGGTACTATGACGATGAAATTTTTGACTTTGCGGATGGAAAGCTCTTACTCCGGGGCTCAAACGGATCAGGAAAATCTGTCACGATGCAGAGTATATTACCGGTTTTGCTTGACGGCAAAAAATCTCCTGACCGGCTTGATCCATTTGGCTCAAGAGCACGAAAAATGGAAGATTATCTGCTCGGTGAAAAAGATGTGGTCGACCGGGATGAGCGGACCGGCTATTTATTCCTCGAGTACAAGCGCGAAGATACGAATCAGTATATCACGACAGGTATCGGTCTTCAGGCGCGCCGGCATAAAAATATGAATTTCTGGGGATTTGTCATAACGGATAATCGCCGGATCGGGAAGGACTTTGCTCTGTACGAAATGGCATATAACGGCGGTGAGAAGCAGCGTATCCCGTTGTCGCGCGTTCAGCTGGAAAACCGGATTGGCAGCGGCGGACAGGTTGTGCGTACACAAGGCGAATACATGAGACTGGTGAACAAGCATATTTTCGGGTTTGACAATATGGAAGCCTACGATGACCTGATTAAGTTGCTGATTCAACTCCGCAGTCCGAAATTGTCAAAAGAATTCAGGCCGACAGCCATTTATGACATCCTCGAAGCGTCCCTTCCGCCGCTGACGGACGATGATTTGCGTCACCTTTCCGATACGATTGAACATATGGACCAGACGAAACAGCAAATCGAGCAATTGGAACGCGAACAGACTGCATTGGAAAAATTGCTAAAACGGTATGATGCGTATAACCAATACAAGCTGGCGGACAAGGCAAACCAATATGTCGAGGCAAAAAAAAGCTACAGTAAAGAAGAAAAGGCATTTACCGAAAAACGTGACAGGAAACAAAACCTGGAAGCAAGCATTACGGAAATGGAGGCGCGTAAACGCGAACTGGATCAGACCTCAGATGTACTTGAGCAAAAACGGACGCGCTTACAAAACCATAAAGTATGGAATCTGGAAACGGAAAAACATAATGAAGAAAAAGCATTGCAGGAAATCAGGAATGACCACGCCAACAAGGACAAAACATTGACAACGAAAAAGCAGCAGGAACTTCGCGCCAAAGAGAGGCAGGATGAACTGGAGGCAAATCTGGATGAGCAAGTTCATGAACTTGATGACATGATTGATGACATGGACCAGGATGCAGCAGATGCCTCCTTCTTGCAGCACAGTTTGAATAAGGAAGACTTCCGGCGCAATCAGAATACGGATCATGATTTTACCGTATGGAAAAAGGAAGCCGAAGCACATTACCAGGCGCTTGAATCCATCACAGACCAGCTCCGGGAGTTTGAACGAAAGAAAGAAAAAATCGCTGAACTCGATCGGGAAATGGCTGCGGATAAATTTGAAATGGATAAGCTGAAGCAGGAAGAACATGACTGGCTCAGTATTTTTGAAAAAGATAAACAGGATAAACTGTCAGAAATTCACACATGGGCTGAACAACACGGTTTTTTACCGATCAGTGATGAAATATTGCAGCAGACGGCAAGAGATTTGTACCGTTTGTATGAGTCTAATTCTTATGAAAACATTCGCAGCCCGTTTGTCGAAGCAGGGAATGACTATCAGCTGGAAATCAACAAGCAGATTGCCCGAAATGACAGCCGGATATCGCAAGTTGAGGATAATATCCGGACAAAACAGCTGGAATTGGATGAATTAAAAACAAAACGCGATCCCGAGCCGCCGAACCAGAGGGAGCAGACACGTGAGGCCCGCCATCAATTATCTGAATCCGGGTACCGTTTTGTGCCGTTTTATGAGGCGGTGGAATTTCAGGAGGACGTGCCGGATGATGTCCGGTGCAACATTGAGGCAGCGCTGATTGATGCAGGTCTTCTGGATGCACTCATCACCAATGCGGATGTCCCGATTGAGCATGATCGTATTTTGGAAGCAAGTCCGAACATGATGGCCCATACACTTGCCGACTATCTCCAGCCGGATATGGACGATGATGGAGCAGTGAGCGGGGAGAAAGTTGATGATGTGCTGCAGAGTATTTTAGTTGATAATGATACTGCGGATCGTGCTTCGATTAACGGTGATGGCACGTATCGTGTTGGCTTGATACGCGGTCATGCCGTTTCGGTTGAACAGGTGAGGTTTATCGGCCGCAATGCCCGAAAACGGTACAGGCAGGAGCAGATTGAGAATCTGGCAGCCGAAATTGAGACATTGGAAGCGGAAAAACGAACGGCTGAGCAGAACATTGAATCATTGCGTTCGGATATCCTGAAAGCCAAAGATGCAATCACTGACTTCCCGGCCGATGACGATTTGTCGGAGAGCTTTTCCCAAATTAAAGAAAAACGTTTTGACATTAGCCAATATGAGAAAAAACTGCGTGATATGGACGAACAAATGAACACACTGAATCAGTCATACCGGGAAATTAAGAGTCAGCTGGATGCGGAAACACGGGAGCTTGATCTCGAGTTTTCGTATGAGGCTTATCAGGAAGCGAAACGGATTATGAGGCAATACGAGAAAGATTTGCATAGCCTGATCAACCGGCATACAACGTACCGCCATACTGCACAGCAGCTTGACCAGATAAAAAATCGGCTGGAAGAGCTGACAGTGGAAGTCGATGACCTTCAGGGTGAATTGAATGTACTCATCGACAGGCAAACCCGGAAAGAGCAAAATATCGCCGAAATTGAAAAACAACTCGAAACGGCGGGTGTTGACGATATACGCAGGCAAATTCGGGAAGTCCAGGAAACGATCAGCGCAACTAATCTGGAACTCGATCAGATTAAAACAGACTTGCCGAAGAAAGAAGCGAACAGAGATGTGCTGGACGATGAAATAAGGACAGCTTCAACGAAACTTGAGTTTTGGACAAACATGATTACAGCTTGGAAGGAATCTTTTTGTGAAGAGGTAAATCTTGGTTTTGTCGAAATTCCGGATCAGGAAATGGAAACTGAGAACATTGCAGCAGCAATTGCCAAACAATATAAGGACTTTCTCAAAGAAAAGGATCCTTCAACGATTGAAAGTCAACTGACGAGCGTTTATTTTGAACAACAGTCCAATTTGATGGAATATCGTATGACCGATACGGAAATGCCAGCATCAGAATCCGATTGGATGCATGGTGGCTGGAGCGATGAACAGCGCATTCAAATTAACAATTGGAAGCAAAAAGCAGACCGTCGTCTTATCCAGCTTGATTTTCAGGGAAAGCGTGTCAGTCCATACTACATTAAAGAAAAAATTGAAAGTGACCGCATGCAGCAGCAATCAATGCTTGATGATCAGGATCGTCAATTGTATGAAGAAATCCTGTTTGATTCAGTCGGTAAAAAGCTCCGAAGCCGGATAAACCGGGCGCAGAATTGGACAGAAAAAATGGATAAGCTGATGGCCAATAGTGACTCGTCATCAGGTCTGTCGTTCTCAATCAGATGGAAGCCCCGGACTGCTGAGACGGAAGCCGAAATGGACACAAAGGAACTGGTGGATTTGCTGCGGCGTGATGCCCGCTTGCTGAAGGAAGAGGATATCAATCAGGTCATTGACCATTTCCGCTCCAAAATTGAACGTGCCAAAGAACTGGTTGAAGTGAAAGGCGAAGGGAATACACTGCTGCAGGTGCTGAAGGACGTACTTGATTACCGGAACTGGTTCTCATTTGTCCTCTCTTATCAGCGTGAAGGCGAACCGAAACGGGAGCTGACCAACCATGCCTTCTACAAGTTCAGCGGTGGCGAAAAAGCGATGGCTATGTATATCCCGCTGTTCACAGCATGTTATTCACGGTATCAGGAAGCTGATGACACAGCACCATATATCATTTCGCTCGATGAAGCCTTTGCCGGTGTGGATGAAAACAACATCCGGGAGATGTTTGAGATTGTTGAGGAGCTTGGATTCGATTACATCATGAACTCGCAAGTGCTCTGGGGTGATTATGATACAGTTTCATCACTTGCCATCGCGGAACTTGTCCGGCCTAAAAATGAAAGCTTTGTCAGCGTCATCCGCTACTATTGGGACGGCCACACTCGCCATCTTGCTCTTGGTGAAGCGGAAAGTGCTGCGGCAAGTGAGTGGTAAAACAGTTTGTTGTTACGAGAGGGGGGGTGGCTATGGATAAAACATTGAACGAAGCGGTCTTGTTTTTTAAAAGCGAGCAGACCTATCAGAAATTGTTTATGCAGTTTAAAAAGAAATATGAGTCCCTTGGCCGGATAGGGGGAACCATCCCTGTACAATTGTTTACGGATGAGGAATTAGAGGTGATTGGCGGCTTTTTTGGCATGCCTGGTTCACGATTGAATGAAAAAGGCTCAATTTCGGTTGCCGCATTCGAGCGGCACCTGGCTGATACGCGGTTTGGTGACATCGAATTAAAGTCATTGCTGGATGCGTATTTTGGTGAAGTGATCATTTCCAAGAAACAGCGGCGGCAAGAGAAGAAAGACGCGTTACGCCGTTATGTTGAGGTATTACGGGCAGATCATCCACATTTGAGGTTCTGGTTTGATTATTTGCTGGAAAACCGTGGTGGGGTGCGCTGGATATGGACTCTGCTTGACAAGACACCAGATGATTTTGCTGCGATGACAGCAAGGCTGGACAGTGCATACCGAAGCCTGCCGGATTCCCCGGAGCGTCTGCCGATGTTCAGTCAGCGGATTACCGGAGACCCGCATGCGTTTGATTTACATGCGGAGCAGGGTAAACTGTGGCTGCATTTATTGGCCGTCGGAGCCGATGTCACATTTCCCTTAACAACTGAAGATACGAATGAATTGCTGCAAAACTATCAGATTTACCGGGATGATCTGTTGAATTACGTCACCTGTGCCGGTCTTTATGCGGAAGCGGATGCCGGCATGCATCCTGTGTGGCAATCTGCAGTCAAGGAAAATACCGTTCAAATCGTTCCAATACGTGAATTGGTTAAACTGACAAATGTGTATCCATCGCAAGGTTCTGACGTATGGATTGTGGAAAATTCAGGTGTTTGCGGCACCTTATTGGATTATAAGCCGGATGTTCCAATTGTTTGCACAAATGGCCAGTTCACACTGGCTGCACTGATGCTGATGGACAAACTTGTCGAGTCGGGATGTTTCCTTCATTATGGTGGTGACTTTGACCCTGAAGGTCTTGGGATGGCACAGCGTCTGCTGAACAGATATCCGGAGGACCATGTGAAATTGTGGCATATGGATGCTAACAGTTATATGGACAGTAATCCGGCAAAAGAATTGTCTGAGGAGCGGCTTGAAAAGCTTAACCGAATAGAACATGCGGATTTGTTGGAAGTAGCCGATGCTATGGGCAGGAAGGGCAAAGCTGGTTATCAGGAAGCACTGGTGGAGCGGATGGCGGAAGACATTTAAAAAGTGTATGTTTATAAAATGGCTGTATATATAGCAGAAATAATCCAATTTTGTTGGATAAAAAACTGAATTTTTTTATCCTTATGCGAAAACCGAATGAGTGATAAAAAGCTTGCAGCAGGCAGGCTTATTTTTTTCTCCCATTTAACACCTGGTCATAATTGTGCTACATTATAATTATAAAACATATCCCTTAAATCGGAGGTACATATATGAATGCACTATTAAAAGATAAAAATCTTGTTGTGATGGGTGTTGCGAATAACCGCAGCATCGCTTGGGGGATCACGAAATCACTTTACAATGCCGGTGCGAACCTGATTTTCACCTATCGCCAGGAACGCTCCAGACAAAAACTGGAAAGACTTCTTAGTAAAAATGGGATTGAACCAAAGCTGATTGTCGCATGTGATGTGGAAGATGATGACAGCATTGCACAAGCGTTTCGGGAAGTCGGTGATCGGATTGGTACAATCCACGGACTTGTCCATTCCGTTGCATTTGCAAACACCGAAGAACTGAAAGGTGACTATGCCGATACGTCACGCGAAGGTTATCTGATGGCGCAAAATATCAGTTCCTACTCGTTTGCTGCGGTGACCCGGGAGGCACGAAAGTACATGACCGAAGGCGGTGGCATCGTTACTCAAACTTATATTGGGGCTGAACGTGTTGTCCCAAATTACAATGTGATGGGGGTTGCCAAGGCTGCTCTGGAAGCGAGTGTGCGTTATCTTGCTGAAGATGTCGGTAAGGATGGTATTCGTGTCAATGCCGTATCGGCCGGGCCGATCAGGACGTTATCTGCCAAGGGTGTCGCCGGATTTAACGAAAAAATGTCGGTCGTGGAAGAAAAAGCACCGCTCCGCCGCCAGGTCGATCAAGATCAGGTCGGTGACGCAACACTGTTTTTGTTAAGCGACTTGGCACGGGGGGTTACCGGGGAAGTGCTACATGTAGACTCCGGCTTCCATATTGTAACCGGCGCATAACCCATCCTTTGGTGATCAGCGAGACTGGACAAAAGAATTGATTAAAGTAAAATCCGAACGATGATTCAAATTCGTCAGTTAAATTTCGAATCAGTTCGGATTTTTCTTGTTATAGTATAATGGCTTATACCGGCTATCATTCGTCTTTATGTTTAGCGTTTTAGTTATGTCCCACCCTAGTTTTCTTATTTCCTGAATCCGCTGATAGGGCGCTTGTGTTTTTGAAAGCTTTATCCCCTAAATGAATTACAAGCCTCCTCATCCCTCTGCATATATTAAAGCATATCAGCATACAATTCGCTTCCCTGTATACCTAATAGCGGCCGCAGCTGTATAAAATCCCATTAATAGAAAATGATTCTAAAGACTCAGCAAAAACATGAACAAGAAATTATGACGCAAACATTTGTTCGCATAACTTGCTTATTTTGTGCTATACTACCAACCAAGAGCTGTTCTTTCAGGCGGGCAAACGGCTGATACGTCTTTGCCGGCAAAGGGGGTGAGGCTTTTGGGTATGTTTGAAGTGTTTATGGTACTGATTGGCTTCGGTACCTTGTTGATTGGATTGCTGGCGTTAATCGTGGAAATGATTAACAGAAAATAGACCCCC
>NZ_DATGTT010000016.1:0-7668 GCF_035301675.1 Lentibacillus sp.
CAGGAATATCCTGAGATTACTTTCCAGTTAGTAGAGGATGGTTCAAAGCGAATTGAAGAAAAGGTAGTCAATGATATACTGGATTTTGGTGTTGTCGTGCTGCCGGAAAATCATGATCTATTTGACTATTATACTTTCGTACAAGAAGAATTAAAGCTTGTTGTACCGGCCGCTCATCACCTTGTTCATAAACAAATCGTTTCCCTGAAAGAACTGAAAGGGGAAGACTTTATTATGTTTAATCAGGACTTCGCATTACGGGATCGCATTATTAATGCTTGTAGTGAAGCGGGATTTATACCTAGTATAATATCTGAAACCTCGCAACTGGATTTCATTGAGGAGATGGTAGCATCAAACCTCGGAGTTACATTATTACCGGAGAGTACATATACAGAATTGACAATGGATGTGAAGGAAATATCATTATCCAATCCTAAAATTGGCTGGAACCTTGCGATCATATGGAAACAAGAAGATCATATGTCACAGGTGGCAAGGGAATTTATTCGTTTTGCCAAGGAAAGGCTTTCCCAAAACAATCATAAAGAAGATAATTAAAAAGGTTTCCTTTCTATATGGAGGAGGCTTTTTTTAATGGCATTTTTCGGTAGGCAGCGATTACACTTCCCATCGAAAAGAGCTGTTGTTTATAACACAAAATATATAAACTGCGACGTAAGTGCATTGTTTTCCGCTGCGGACCGTTGCTTTCCGCGGGCACGGCTTCAGCCTCCTCGAGAAACCCACTCTGCGGGGTCTTCAGACACGTGCTATTCCCGCAGGAGTCAACGATCCTCCGCTCCAAACAACCACCGTATTAACAACAACAATGATGAAATAGATAAGCACAACACCAGCGGAGAAAATACACGTAGACTCCTGCGGGAATAGTGGCCAGAGTGAGACCCCACAGAACGATAGTTCGAGGAGGCTCACGGGTCACCCGCGGAAAGCGTAGTGTGTTTTCGGAGCGGTATGTTACGTCGCAGTTTACATCAACTACGGGGATTGAAAGTAATAAGACTTACGGGATTTTTTAGTTTTTCTGAAAATAAAGCCCTTACATAACAGTTTGTTATATCCGACATGTGTTATCGGCATTGTACTTCAGTCTTAGTGGTGTTCTATAATTGATATTATAAAGTTAGATTCATGCACATCAAATGCATGTAAAGATAAGGTGATTGATTATGGAGTTAAAACGAACAAAAGAAACGCGAATTATTCAAAATGATCAGGTGCTCATTAACGACCTGAATAATTATCATACATTATTTGGTGGCGTGCTGATGCGGAAGTTAGATGCTTGTGCAACGCTTTCTGCCCGCAGGCATGCCAGAGTGAAAGAATGTGTCACAGCTTCAACCGATTCAGTAAATTTTATTGAACCAATCACAGTAGATGACTCGGTTTGTATCGAATCATTTGTTGCTTATACAGGCAGAAGTTCAATGGAAATATTTTGCAAAGTGACTGCTGAAGATATGGTGACCGCCAAACGCCGAATTGCTGCCACAGCATTTCTAACCTTTGTGGCATTGGATGTAAATAAAAAACCAATCGAAGTTCCGGGAATTATTCCCGAGACAGAAGAAGAACAATATCTTTATGAAACCGGAAAAGAGCGAGCGAAAATACGTAAATTAAAGCGGGAACAACACAAAGAATTAATAAGCAAGTTAACCGTAGCTAAGCCGTGGGATTAATATAACGATGGAGGAGTTCAAATGATTACAACATCAAGTTTCAGCGAATTAATGCAAGCGAAAAATGCAATTGAAGAGTTAAAAATGGAAAAACCGGATGTATACAAAAAGTTTGCACATATTATTCACCTGACATATCAGCTTCAATTTAAGTTTCAATATATGGGAAGTTTAATTATGGATGAAGATTCGACTAAACATTGCCCAAAAGTACAGGATGACTATGTTTTAAATGTGTATCAGACAGAAATTAAAAAACTCAAAGCGGATAGTGAAGTTTTGAATTTAAAACAACTGCTGGCAGAATATAAGCAGCTTGGTTATGCTAAATTAAGTGATTTAGTAATGGGGAAAAACCCTGAAGTATTGGTAGGTCCGGCAATAGAACGTTAACTAAATCCGATTGATAGATCATGCAAAGTGGGACGAAGGGACAGGTCCCTTGTCCCACTGTTGAAGACGTTCCTCTTTTTTGAATATCCCTATGAATGACAATACATATACTGGTATAATCAAAGCATAATGTATAGGAGGTATCAGTGAGGGGGCGTTAGTATTGGATCAGGTGAAACCGGAAGACCGGCGGAAAATTGTTGAGGAAGAGCTAAAGCAACTGAAGGAAGCGCAATATATAGAAAAGAATGTTTATTTTCATGTATTAGAGGCTCATGATCAGTTGTATGCCGACCGCAAACAAGCGGAAAGTACAGCGAAAGACGCGTATGTTGAAATGAATGATGTAGAGAAGAGCAAGGAAGTGCCAGCACAGCCGAAAAAAGTAAAGAAAACGTTATCACCACAGGAGGTCCGTGAGCGTAACATTACGTGGGCCTTGAACCTTGGCGTAATCTTGCTGCTTATCGGGGGCTTAGTACTTGCGACAAGTACATGGGATATACTGGATAACTGGATGAAGACCGGGTTAATCGCGCTTGTTTCGGCATTGTTCTTTGGACTGGCGTCTTTTACGAGGCGTATACTGAAAATCAGGAAAACTGCTTTTGCATTTTATGTGCTTGGTGGTTTATTTTTACCGATTATTATTTTATCAGCAGGCTATTTTGAACTAATTGGTACTTATTTTTCCTTTTTTGGTGAGGGGCGTTATGTATACGGAACTGCTGGAAGCCTAGCCATTTTACCGGTGTATCTATTTCTTGCTGTAAAATTGGCTTCACGATTGTTTGTTTGGTTTTCCTATATCACATTTACTATATTTGCCGGTTTTTTCATCGCGGCATTCCATTTGCCAATTGATGGTTTCTATTTTGGGATTATGGTGTTTAATGCCACCTTAATAACAGGGTATCATTATTTGAAAAAACAGGAGCGGTTTCAACTTTTTATAAGGGAATTTGTTGTTTATGTCCAGGCAAGTTTAATTCTGTCTACTTTGTTGATGCTCACTATTTATGACCATGAGCTCGTTTATAGCTTTAACTTATTTCTTACGGCTGTCCTATATTTTGCCATGATTTTTGTTACGAATCATAAGGGATATCATGTTGTATTTAGTGTGATGCTTGTATACGGAGCTTATCAATTGATAGAGTTTTCGGCATTAAACGAGGTTGGTGACATTGCTTATGCACTGCTCGGGTTTGTGTTTTTGGCATTACCAAAGCTAGTAAAGGATAGTAGTTCGCTTCAGAAGGCTTTTCGTTACACGAGTGCAATTGTTTCTGCGTTAGCTTTTCTCTATATCAGCATGGAAGGAATCTTGTTGCGTATGAATGAACCTTCCGTTATTTTGCTGCTTGCCTATGTCATAATAGCTTTGAACTTTTTATATTTGTCAAACAACCTAAAGCGAAAGTTATTCCACTATTTAAGCCCAGTGTTTTTCATGGCTGCACTATATGAGGCTGTATTACTGGGACAGGAAATATTCGGGTATGAACATTTGAGCTTGCCACTATTTATCGCTGGTTTATTTCTCTATATTGTGTTTGGCTGCTGGATGAAGCCTAGATTATTTCAGCCGGTTAAAGCAAGCGCACGTGATGTTGGTGGTATGGTGATGCTGATTTGTATTCTAGGAAGCTATGGATTCATACATTGGTGGCAGGTTGGTAGTATGTTTTTATTGTTGGCTGTCGTTGCACTATTCATGGCGCAATTTGAAAAGCGGGCACTATTTATCGATGCTTCTCTCGCCTCTTGGATGCATGCAGTAGCGTTGGGCTTTGCTGTTTTCGCTTATTATACTGGATCCAAGACAGGTGAAAATGTGTATGGCCCGTCCCAGGTGGAGGCGGAGAGCTTTATCCTAGCTGGGATCATCGTTCTTCTTGTCAGTTTTTTATGGAGACAGTTTCAGAGAAAAGCTTTTTATGATCATGGTTTTTTTGTTTCCCATGGGTTTTATTTACTGGGTATGCTGATGACCTTTTCATTCTTGTTCAATGATTTCATGCGGGCCTTGATTGTTCTTGGTGGAATAGGAATGGCCTATTTGTTATATAGAAAAACAAAGTGGGTGGCTATGCCCTATATCATCAGCGGGCTTTCCATGGTGTTTTATTTAACCATTGTGTATGCAATTTACACGGAATTTACGATTCAAACAGACTTGTATCATGCACTGCAATTCGTGACAGGGGCGGGCCTGCTTTTAAGTACAGGATCGCTGATCGGGAAAAAGGACAGTGCACTGATGAAAAGTTACTGGTGGGCAGGGCATCTTTATTTGCCAGTATCATTAATGATTACTTTTCTACTATATGGCTCTATCGCTGTTTGGGCATTTATTGTTGGTGCCGTACTTTACGGAATAAGTGTACAGAAAGCTGAACGTAACTGGATGGTCAACACGTTTCTTTATTTCTTGTTCACGTCCGTTTGGATTGCCGTCAGTCAGGGAATGTTTTTACTGGAATTAGGGGAGCATATGCCCTATTCCTTTTTAATCCTAAGTATTGCGTTTGCTGTAGCTTGGTATGTAAGTAAGGGAAGGGTATGGAAACGACGAATCGCTTACTATAAAGTCCCATTTACCTTTATTGGGATCATTGCATTTACATTCGTTATGCCCTATGATCTGATTTCATTTGTTGTAACATTGCTGTATGTCGCGCTTTTGTTATTCCTTTTGCATCAGGAAAAGTGGGATATCTATAATCTGTTTCCACTGTTGATCGTCTTTTATGTACTTGGGTTATACGGTTCTAACCACTCGGATTGGGAGTATTTCATGCTGCTGGCTGTGGCTGGATTTGCTGGATTATATACAGTGATCGGGATGCTGACTTATCCATTTATTTATGGAAAAGGGAAAGAGAAAGTGGATCTTCCAGTAATCGATTGGTATACGGTTATCGGTTTTATAGCACTATGTGGCTTGTACGGATTGACAAAAGAAGCATTATGGACGAAGCTCCTGCCTGGTCTGCTTATCTCTGGTAATCTCATGTTGCAACGGAAACGAGTTCCGGATTTGGCACCAAAGTGGTTCCTGTTTACGGCCTGTACCTTTTTACTACAGCCTTATTATACGGTGTTGATTCATACGGATGTTATTCCAACTTTGATTGAGCGGGAGATGTATGTATTGCCATGGATTGTTCTCGTGATTTTTTTGAAAAAGATTACGGATAAGTCTTATAAAAGTCGTATTAAGAATATACAGTGGGCAGTCCTGGTTATTGTATCCCTTCTCCTTATCCAGGATGGCATGGCAAGCAACACGATCTACGACGCGTTAATCATCGGTACGTTATCACTCGCTTCCATATTGGGTGGTATATTTTATCAGATAAAGTCTTTTTTCTTTGTCGGTGCGGGTGTCCTGCTTTTAAATGTTTTCCTGCAAACAAGACCATACTGGGGAAATCTGCCGTGGTGGGGTTATCTGTTGATTGCGGGTTCTATATTGATTATTGTCGCCAGCTACAATGAATGGCATAAGCAAAAAACATCAGAAGGGAAGGAAACATGGATTACTCTTTTTAAGAAAAAAGTGATAGAGAAGCTGAAGAAGTGGGAGTAGTAGAACGGGGGACGAAGGGACAGGTCCCTTGTCCCTCGTCAGCTGGACAATCTTCTGCAAAATGGGACGAGGGTCCCCCCGTCCCAATATCTCCGCTTTATTATTCCTCAGTATCTTCACTTTTGTATTCTAAAATATCTCCAGGTTGACATTCTAAAGCCTTGCAAATCGCCTCTAATGTTGATAATCGAATCGCTTTTGCCTTTCCATTCTTCAAAATAGAAAGGTTAGCCATTGTTATTCCAACCCTCTCTGAAAGTTCTGTTACGCTCATTTTTCTTTTCGCCAACATCACGTCAATATTGATTATAATCGCCATTGTTTTCACCTCAAACCGTTAAATCATTTTCTGATTTTATATCGATAGCATTTTTTAATAGCTTTTGAAGGACAGCGGCAAAGACAGCAATCACCATGGAAGCAAAAGTAATGATCAATCCAATTAACATGACACCTGGAGCGTCGTCTGCATCTGCTATGAGATAGATGATTGGTAATTCCGCTATATACAAGATACTGATTGTGATGGCAGAGTATTTTATATTCTTTAAAGCCTCTACGGAAACTTGCGAGAACGCTTTGCTCTTATCAATATAGTTTAAAAGTTTTAAAGTCTGATACAGAGCAAAGAAAAACACTATCGCTGTTGCATACATACCGATTAAAAAGAGATATTTCATATAGGAGAATTCTGGAGTTATTTCTGCCACATATTCCGATAATCCAGGCAATAAAAAGATACATAAAGCAAGGACAGGGAGTCCCATAAGAACAACAACGAACTTTAAAAAGAATGTTTCCCGTTTCATAAAAAGCACCCCAACTATTTATTGTTTATTTGATTTTAACACGGAGTTTATCGTTTCACAATAAAGTTTTATTGAATATCACCACATTAATGTTGTTATAATCGCCATTTAATTTTGGATAAAATAAAAGACATCCCTCATTACAAGAAATGTCTTATAACTTTAAACAATTGAATTAAGATACCAACAAAAAACGCTTGTGATTTCCAATGTGAAAATCACAAGCGTTTTGACTTATGAATTGCTTATTTACATCTATTTACTCTACCCTCGGCAATACGATCCAAAAGGTATTGCTATCAAAAGTTGTTTCAATTCCTATTTCCCCATGATGATGATGTTCCACAATTTTCTTTGTGATCGCAAGTCCTAGTCCTGACCCGCCTGTAGCGCGGCTGCGTGAGGAATCGAGTCTGTAAAATCGTTTAAACACATTTTCCTGCTCCGCACCCAGTATTGGTTTGCCAGGCCCCGAAACGGAAATTTTATAATGCGAACCTTGCACCTCACCTGTCAGTACGATTGGTCCGATACCTTCATAATAAATAATTGCATTATCAAGTAAATTGCTGATCGCCTGCTGGATACCTTCAACGTGAAAAGGTAATATGCACGGTGCAGCATGTACTTGTATGGCTATATTTTTTTGATTCAGTGTCCATTGGAACATGGATGCACATTGCTCAAGCACCTCTGAAATATCAGTGGTCTTCTGGTTGGCAAAAGATTGTGCGGATAAATGATCCCATTCCTTTAATTGCTCAAGTTGCGCCACCATTTGCGACAAGCGATTTGATTCCTGGTGAAGGGATGTGAACAATGCTTCGTCTCCTGCGATAGTCCCGTCCTTTAATGCTTGCAGGTACCCGTCTAAATTTGACAAAGGCGTTCTGATTTCATGGGATAAATCAGAAACGAGTGTTTTTCGCTGCTGTTCATTCATTTGCAGTTGTTTAATAAGCCCATTATATTGTGAAACCAGTTGTCCGATTTCGTCATTTTTATAAACTTCGATTGGTTCGGGGTAATGTCCTCGTTTCAATTGTTCCGTAGAAGCCATCAAGCTGCGGATTGGTTTGAGCAGTCGCTTCGTTAGAAAGAAGTGAAGAACACTTGCGGTAATAGCGACAATGATCATGAAAACCCATAAGTATCCGAGCAA
>NZ_DATGTT010000017.1:0-65760 GCF_035301675.1 Lentibacillus sp.
TAGGCACGCCGCCAGCGTTCGTCCTGAGCCAAGATCAAACTCTCCAATAAAGTTTGAAATAAGATTGACACCGATCAATCTCTTTCATGGCTTGCTTTCAAATTGATACAGGGTTTTTGGTCTTCCGTCAAAAACAGATTCTGACATCCGACCTCTTACCTCTGACATCTTTGTCATACTGGTTGTTTTGTTCAGTTTTCAAGGAGCAATTTTGCGTTGCCGTTTTTCGACAGCGACTTAATTATTGTATCATCTTCCAAAATCAAAGTCAATAACTTTTTCGGAAGAGTTCGTTGCCTGCTGAAGTGCAACGATATTTAATTTAACACGATAACCTCATGTTTATCAAGAGGTGATTTTGTGCTTTTTCTCGCCGCTCAAAATCCAACATGCATTTTTGCGACAGATATAAATGTACCATGCATTAAAATGAAAGTCAATAAGATTTTTAAAAGCATCTAAATCTACGTATGAAGATTGTCAGGCCAGGTCATTTGCCGTGCTGAATCATGGTTTTTGCGCGTTCGCAATTCAAATCGCATGCAGTGAATATGCCCTGCCGATCCCGTTTCTTAATTTTGTAATGTATTTCCCGTCCCGCCTTTAAAGATTCCACGACCGATTTACCCGATATTGACGCTGATATACACCGGCGCCTTTTGTATCAATTCTGACCGGCGACAGAATTCCCTTCTCGGTCAGATAATTGAGAATGGCTGCCAAATCGAGTTCATACGGTTTAACGCCGGGATTCTGCTTGATACCTTCATACGACCAGGCACCATCTTTTGTCTCCATAATATCGAGCAAATGCTTGGCTGAAACCTTTGCTCTTCTGATGATGGCAAAGTCCGCAGCAAGTATCATCAATTGTACTCGTTTTGCTATTTCTTCGTTGCTTTCGATTAATTCATCATATAACTTATAAACCTCAGGATCGATTTTTTTCACCTGATTCCATAATGTCACTTCCGGATAGCACCCTTTTTCAATAACTGTAAGCCTAGCCAGATAATGAAGCGAGTGCACCATCCGGGTAAAGGCATCTTTATACTGTTCCGACATGTAAAGATCTTTCACTTCTGTATAGCTTTTGATTAATTTCCCAAATTCCATTGCTTTTCTTAAATCTCTTTTTACAAGCGGAAACGTTCTTAAATGTTCTTTCAGCCGCGAAACATACTCGTCCCGGTCAAAGATTATTTTCCCTGCTATAATCCACTCAATTGCCTTCCGGTACCCGCTTGTATCAATCCATTGTCTGAGTAAATGATCGGTTATGGTATGCATTACAGCTGTATTGCCATTTTCTAATTCATAGTGCTTTTCCTGCCATTCAATTTCAGAATTGCCGACAATATTAAGCAAAATCACATCAAAATTATCAGTGATTGGGCTGTCCGGTGTTTTTCTTTCAATTAAAATAATACCCAGTGTGCTTGGGTTGCTCTCACGCTCCTGATAAATCGGCCGCAATAAATCTTCCATTTTATAAATCCTCCATTATCTTCAGTACTATATTTAATTCGTTATGATTTTGTGAAATCCTTTTTCTGAATCCGAAATTCCTGTAAAATATGCTATACTGGTCCTGTAAATAACAAGGAGGACAATTCATGGCAGATAAATTGGTCTATTCCAGTAAAATAAATAAAATCCGTTCATTTGCGCTGATACTGATTTTTGTCGGGTTTGCTGTAATGTACGGCGGGATTTTGTCCAGAAAAATTGAGTGGCTCATGCTGACACTTTTTTTGCTCGGTGTTGTGTTTATTCTGTTAAGCTGTGTGGTTTACTTCTGGATCGGGATGCTCTCAACGAAAGCTGTCCCGATTATTTGTCCAAGCTGTGAAAAACCGACAAAAATGCTTGGGAAAGTCGATGCCTGCATGCACTGCAAACAACCGCTGACACTTGATAAAGATTTGGAAGGCTTCGAATTTGATGAAAGATACAATAAACGCAAATTTCGGGATGAAGCAAAAACCAAAATAAAAAATAACCAACAGTAAAGTGAAACTTCATTCAGTGGGGCGCTTTTTCCCACTGAATGTTAGTTGAACAGAATCGGGCATTTATGGGCAGTTAGCCGCCGGTTTTGGGCGGGTTACTGCCCATTAGATGCGGGGTAAAGTGAAACTTCATTCAGTGGGACGCTTCCCCCCCTGAATGTAAGTAGAACGAATCGGACCTTAACAGAATAAATAGACATAAAAATCCAGCCTGTCTGAACAGGCTGGATTTTTATGCCTTTTATGCCATGAATTATTAATGCTTTTGCGTTTCCGGCTGCTGGCATTCCTCACATTCACCGTAAATCTCCATTCGGTGATGACTGACATCAAAACCGGTTACCTGTTCAGCCAGCGATTCAACTTCATCCAGAGTCGGGTAATGGAAATCCTGAATTTTGCCGCATTTTTCGCAAATAATATGATAATGTTCACTTGAGTTATAATCAAAACGGCTGGATGAGTCACCGTAAGTCAATTCCCGTACAAGTCCGATTTTCCGCAACACACGCAAATTGTTGTAAACCGTTGCAACACTCATGTTTGGGAATTTGCCTTCAAGGGCTTTATATATGTCATCGGCTGTCGGGTGAATCATTGAGTTAAGAAGGTACTCAAGAACCGCATGACGTTGTGGTGTTATACGTACGCCAGAATCTCTGAGTGTATCGATTGCTTCCTGCAATTTATTATCAGACACCGTCATGCACCCCACTTTCAATATTTATTCGATTTAAAGCTATATTATTATATTATAATTCTTATAATTAAAGTCTACCCGCTAAACCTGCTTGCTGTCAATAAAAGTATATTACCAATTTGTCTATATTATTAATGAATCTTAAAAAGAGCGATACCATTTTTGGATAATCGCTCTTTCTTCGTTAAATATCTGCTTTCAGTGGTGTTTCTTTTCCCCCAAGGGCCTGATTAACATACCTTGCCGCCACAAATAAAAAATCGGAAAGTCTGTTCAAGTAAGATATAACCAGCGGGTTAACCTCCTCCTGTTCATTCAGCGCTATCGCCGTTCGCTCCGCCCGCCTTGCAACCGTTCGCGCGGCATGGAGTGAACTTGAAGCGGAATGTCCCGATGGCAGAATAAAGTTATGCAGCATTTCCAGGTGCTTATCCCAGGCATCCATCTGCTTCTCAAGTTCATCGATATGTTCCTGCTTCAGTTTCCAGGCTACTTCCCTGTCTTTCGGAGTCGCAAGTTCCGCCCCCACGTGAAACAAAATCGTCTGACTGCGATGCATTTGTTCCATAAACGGGACCTTAGCCGTCCATTCTTCCTTATCGAGAAAGCTGAGCGCAAGACCAATCATCGAATTAGCCTCATCACATGTGCCATACGCTTCCACACGCAGATCATTTTTAGGCACGCGTTCCCCATAGATTAAAGATGTCTTCCCTTTGTCACCTTTCCTCGTATAAATACGCATCCTTAATACCCCCTTGTGACATCCATTTTATTCACGTAATCTGTTCCGCCGTTTAAATAAGTTTGCAGATTCTCCTCAAAAATCTCCAGCGCCCGCTTCTGGTAAAACGGAGAGACACCAGATAAATGCGGTGTTACGGTCACATTCTCTTCCTGCCAGAACGGATGATCTTCCAGAAGCGGCTCTTCTTCAAAAACATCCAATACCGCATGAGCCAGTTCACCTTCGCGCACCGCTTTTAAAATCGTTTTTTCCTGTACAACATCCCCGCGCCCCATGTTTAAAAAAACGGTATGGTCCGGCATTATCCGGAAATGATCATAAGTGAAAAAGTGCTTTGTTTCCGATGTGCTCGGGAGAACCGAGACAACATAGTCCGTCCCCGGCAGTACACTTTCAAGTTCATCCTGTTTGACGGTCCGGTCAAAATATTCCACGGAACGTCCGCTTCTGGACACGCCATTAACATTCATCCGAAATGCTCTGGCAAGGCGTGCCACCTCCTGTCCGATCGCCCCCGTACCGGCGATGAGCATCGTCTTCCCCGTCATTTCCTGCATACGTACCGAACGATCCCATTTATTCGCTTTTTCGTTTTCCATCATTTGCTTCGCCTGACGGTTGACTTGCAGCAGCATGGAAATTGCATATTCCGCCATCGGATATTTATGGATGCCCCTTGCATTCGTCACCATAATATTCCGATCATTGATTACTTTAAACGGCATTTTGTCAACGCCGGCAGATAGCACCATAATCCATTTCAGCCGAGAAGCCTCATCGATCAATTCATCGGTAAGGTCCTCACCGAACGTCATCAAAATTTGCGCATTATCTATATGCTGCCTGGCCTCATCCATATCTCTGCTAAAAATAAATGTTGAGTCAGGATAGCGTTCGCGAAGTCTGGTCCGATGTTTTTTTGAAATCTTTGCTGATGATAAGATATTCAAGCAAATCCCCCCTGCTGTGTCTAATGTTTATCTTAACCATTTTCATGTGGAAGTTCCATTACTCGACAGCCTGCTTTAATGTATGAAAAAATAAATTTCAATTATCAGGAGATTGCAGCGGGATTACATAAACGGGGCAGTTCGTTTAATATGAACTGCCCCGCTTTCATTAACTCGCTTCCCGTAAGTATTCAAGTGCTTCTTCCACGTGACCTTCCACTTTCACTTTGCGGAATTCTTTCTGCAGATTGCCTTCTTTGTCGATGATGAAAGTGGAACGTTCAATCCCGCCATTCCATACACCGTAGTCTTCCGCTGTTTTGTGATCCTCATCCGCCAGAAGCATAAATGGCAAATCATGTTTGTCTATAAACTTCTGATGGCTTTCGACCGGATCCGGACTGACCCCGATGATAACTGCATCCAGATCACTGAATTTTTCCTTGTTATCCCGGAAGTCACACGCTTCATTTGTACAGCCTGGTGTCATATCTTTCGGATAAAAATAGAGGACAACATTCTGACCTTTATAGTCTGACAGGCTGACTTGCTTGCCGTACTGATTTTGCAATGTGAAATCCGGTGCTTGTTTACCTTCTTCTGCACGCATCGATATTCCTCCTTAATAGAAATTGTCGATTGTGTGTTAAATGAAAGGATATTCCGAACTTTTGAATATCCCAATATGTCCACTATAGCATATCTTTTTTTCTGTCTCTATCATCCTGATTGTTCTGCACAAGTTTTAATACAAAGGCTGTTGGCAAAACATACCCGATCAGCGCCTGAACAAGTGCGATCAGTCTGCCGATTCCAATCGGCGTAATATCACCATAGCCAATCGTCAGAAGCGTGACCCCGCTGAAGTAAAAGGAATGGATTAATGAACCGACTACGCTTACTTCGCGCAGTTCCCCACCTTCAACCAATAAAATATGATTCATCGACAGCACAAAATAGATCAGGCCAAAACCAAAAATGACAATCAAATAAATCATCAGCAATGTATAAAAAAGTTCAGCAGAAAAACGGCTGTCGCGCATTTGCATACGACCGCGCAGCCTGCCGCCTCTGATAAAATCAATAATGCTGATTGTTACAAGAGTAGTAATACCCAAAGTAACCATCCACGAAATGATATCCATAGTATCCCCGCCCTATTGTGAGCATATGCTCATCCACCTGCTGAATTGCCATTTATTTTTCGTGACCCATCCAATCGGGTATAATCAGAATTGGAATTAATGTAATCATTTTGGGAGGCATTATCAATGAATTTCTCAACATCGGAAGCATTGCACGAAGAAGCACTCGACCATATTGTCGGCGGAGTGAACTCACCGTCACGAGCCTATAAAGGAGTCGGAGGCGGCACACCGGTTTACATGGAACGGGGCAAAGGTGCCTATTTCTGGGATGTCGACGGCAACAAATATATTGATTATTTGGGGGCATACGGGCCGATTATCACCGGGCATGCCCACCCGCATATCGCCGAGGCAATTACATATGCAGCAAACAATGGCGTGTTGTACGGAACCCCGACAAAACTTGAAAATAAGTTTGCCAAAAAGCTGAAAGAAGCTATACCTTCATTGGAAAAAGTGCGGTTCACGAATTCGGGAACGGAAGCGGTTATGACCACAGTCCGGATTGCCCGCGCTTATACCCGACGAAATAAAGTAATCAAATTTTCCGGCAGCTATCACGGCCATTTTGATTCGGTCCTGGTTGAAGCGGGTTCGGGCCCGGCAACATTAGGAACACCTGACTCGGCAGGGATTCCGGAATCAGTTGCTGAAGATGTGATTACCGTCCCATTTAATGACCTGGAAACATTCCACCAGGCAATGGAACGCTGGGGTGATGAGGTTGCAGCCGTACTAGTCGAACCGATTGTCGGCAACTTCGGCATTGTTGAGCCGAATGATGGGTTCCTGCAGGGCGTGAACGATGTATCACATGATGCCGGCGCACTTGTCATCTATGATGAAGTGATTACCGCATTTCGGTTCACATACGGCAGTTCACAGCAGATTCATGGCGTTGAGCCTGATATGACTGCCCTAGGCAAAATCATCGGCGGCGGACTGCCAATCGGGGCGTACGGCGGCCGTAAAGATATTATGGAACAAGTGGCACCGCTCGGTCCTGCATATCAGGCCGGAACGATGGCAGGAAACCCTGCCTCAATGGCATCAGGTATTGCTTGCCTGGAGGTACTCGGAGAAGACGGTGTTTATGAAAAACTGGATCAGCTTGGTGAGCGTCTCGAAAATGGCATTTTAGCTAAAGCATCCGAATCAGGAATACCTATTTCTCTAAACCGGGTTTGCGGTGCCCTTACTGTTTATTTTGGCAAAGACACCGTTGAGAATTACGAACAGGCTGATGCCAGCAATGGTGACGCATTTGCCCGGTTCTTCCACCTGATGCTTGAACAGGGCATTAACCTGGCCCCATCCAAGTTTGAAGCATGGTTTTTGACGACCGAGCATTCTGAAGCAGACATCGATGTAACTATTGAAGCTGCCGGTAAAGCTTTTGCAGTTATGGCGAAAGATTCAGATCGAGCATAAAAGTCTTTTCTTAAAGTCATAAAGACACTCGCGTTGGAGAAATCGGTTCCTGCCGAGGATAAAGAGGTTGAGACATAAATAAAATGTTCAATACTAAAGACGAATAACGACCAGAAGATTTAAGTATAATGTTCGGATAAATCTTAACCATCGCTGTGGAAAAAGAACACTTCGTTTTCCGGGGCGGCTGATGAGCCTAAGCTCCCCCAGGTATATCAGCATTTTTCCTCCGCTGGTTTTGGTGGAAATCCATTATACTATAAAAAGAAAAATCCAAACTGATTCGAAATCTAATTGATGAATTTTGAATCATAGTTCGGATTTTTCTTTAATTTAAAGACTTCTAGCCCAACCACTTCACCAACAACTATCATGCTCCATCCAAATTTTGTACCTGATACAGATCGTAATAGTGACCTTTTCGTGCCATCAGTTCGTTGTGTGATCCAGCTTCTTTAATTTCGCCATCTTCAATATGAACAATCCGGTCTGCATGAGTGATTGTTGCAAGACGATGTGCGACAATGAATGTCGTTCGATCGGAAGCAAGCCGTTCCATCGCTTCCTGAATAATATGCTCACTTTCCAGGTCGAGCGCTGAGGTTGCCTCATCAAAAATCAGGATAGGCGGATTTTTCAAAAACACCCTGGCAATGGCAACACGCTGCTTCTGACCGCCGGAAAGTTTGACACCACGCTCACCGACCATAGTATCGTAGCCTTCGTATAATTCTTGAATGAAATCATGGGCATTTGCCGCTTTAGCAGCTTCGACCACTTCCTCATCGGTTGCATCAGGATTACCCATTCGAATATTCATGGCGATTGACTCACTGAATAATATATTGTCCTGTAAAACCATGCCGATATTATCACGCAATGAACGGGCTTTTACATCACGAATATCGGTTCCATCCACTTTGATCGATCCGCCCGTCACATCATAGAAGCGCGGGATCAGACTAATCAGTGTTGATTTGCCACCGCCGCTCATGCCGACGAACGCGATTGTTTCGCCGCTTTTAACATGAAGGGAGACGTCCCTCAGAACTTGCGCCTCCTCATCTTCATACTTGAACGACACATGTTCAATATCAATTTTCCCGTCAACACGTCCCAGCGCTTTAGCATCCCCTTTATCAACGATATCGTACGTTTCATTCATCAATTCAAACACACGATCAATTGAGGCAATCGACTGAGTCAGCACTGTCGAAGAACTGATCAAACGACGCAGCGGGCTGTATACCCGTTCCATATAGCCGGAAAAAGCTACCATGGTACCGACTGTTACGTTGCCTTGAATCACCTGATAGCCGGCAAACCCAATGACCAATAATGGCGCCAGGTCCGTTACGGTGTTCATGACTGCAAACGTTTTGGCGTTCCAGTTGGTATGATTAAGCGCTTTGTGCAGAAAGTTGGCATTTCGTGAATCAAATTGTCCCTGCTCATAATCTTCAAGCGCGAAACTTCTTGTCACCGGAATGCCCTGGACACGTTCATGCAAATGCCCCTGCACTTCAGCAAGTGATTGCGAACGCTCCCGTGTCAGCCTTCTGAGTCTTCCATAGAAATACTTAACACAAAATCCGAATATCGGGAACAAGATGATGGCGACAATTGTCAGGCCGACATCCATTGTCAGCATAATGCAAATTGCGATTAAAATGGTGATCATATCAAGCCATATATTCATGAGCCCTGTTACCACAAAGGTTTTCGTTTGTTCGACATCATGTATTACCCGGGAAATAATTTCCCCGGTTTTTGTCTGAGAATAGAATCTCAGGCTCAGTTTTTGGATGTGGTCAAACAGTTTATCCCTGACGTCATACAGGATGGTGTTTCCGACCCATTGCGCCAGGTATTGTCGAAAGTATTCAATCGGAGGACGCAAGAGAAGAAAGACGATAAACGCTCCCCCCATCAGCCAGAACAGCTGCTCAAGCCTGGCTGAATCCGTCATCCCCTCCGCATTGATGATATTGTCAATCACATATTTTAGAATCAATGGAATGAGGAGAGGAATGCCGAATTTCAGAATTCCGACAGAAACCGTTATAACGATTTTCCATTTATATGGTTTGACGAACTGTAAATACTGTTTAATACTGCTCATAACTTCGCTTCCTTAATATATAATAGTGCGTGTTCAAAAAGGTGAGTAAAAAGGACCAAAAAGTTCGAGACGGCGAAGCTTTGAGCAACGTAGTGTATGTACTTAAATACACGAGTAGCGAAAAGCAACCCAACGAAGAAATTCGAAGTGCCATTTTTACCGGGCTTTTTGAACAACCTCAAATAGCTAACCAATGAAAAGCCCTTGCTACATTTGTAACAAGGATCGATCAATTTCACACTCATTAAATTATAAGACGATTCGGTCGTGTTAATCAATTAATTGGATTTATTATTGATACGTCAAATACCGTTCATACCATTGATCAATGAACCCCCCTGAAAAAGGTCCTTTCCGCTGTCTGATCCATCCTGTCAGATAATCAATATTCCGGTACAAAATACGGTCCATCGCACTCGGATAATTCATCTGAGCTTTATGCTCTTCATACTCGTCCTCATCCAACAAATCAAATGTCATATCCGGATATACCTTGATATCGAGATCATAATCAATATATTTCAGTGCTTCGTGGTCAAAAATGAAGGGGGAGCTAATATTACAATAGTAATAAATGCCATCATTACGGAGCATGCCGATAATATTAAACCAATACTCTGAATGGAAATAGCAAATAGCGGGTTCTCTGGTTATCCAGGTCCTGCCGTCGCTTTCTTTCACCTTTGTTTTGTCATTTGCACCGATGACAACCATCTCAGTCCCCTTCAGCACAAGCGTGTTTTCCCATATACGATGCAGCCGCCCATTATGTTTAAAACTATGTATTTGTATGGTTGATCCTGATTTCGGACCGGGCATCCTATCTCTCCTAACCAAACTTGTTTATGATATCCTCAGTGATTTTATTGAAAAACCTTTATTATTTCATTATAAGTTCAACCGTAAAAATTAACAAAAGAAAAAGAGCTCCCTAGGGAAGAGAGCTCTTTAACGTCTGAAATTCGGGGGTCGCTCAATTATTTCTTTTTTTGCTTTGATTGTTGGTTCTGCTTTCTGACTTCCTGTGCGTTTGTTTCAGATGCAAATTCAGTGCCGTACTGACCTTGCCCTTGCTGTGCCTGTTGGTTTTGCTGTTTTACCTTTTGCACGTTGGTACCAGCAGATGTTTTGTTGGGCTGTTGTTTTTTAGCCATCAGTATCACCTCCGCAGTTATTACTTTTTCCATTTTGAACGCTGTTATCCACACTAACCAAAGTTAAAATCAGCATTTTCAGGCATAAAATGGAAAAAGCCATAATACCTGCGTCTGCGCAATTCAGGTAATATACCGCATCATTTTTTGATGGGATACGGGAAAAGGGTACTCCTCCAATTCGTCGCGGCTTACGAATCGTACGCGCTTATCTTCTGTCTCTTTACTCGGTGTCGTTGCCGCTACAATTTCCAGCTGCCAGATAATATGGGAAAAAACGTGCTTGAGATCACCCTTTTTATCTGACAGTTCAACATCGATTCCATATTCCATTTCAAACCAGTTCACCATATGGTCTTTGCCAATTTCAGCAATAGGCACCATTGGAAACTGCCATAAATTGGCCAACAGACCGTTTTCTGGTCGTTTTTCAATCAGATACTCGCCTCTTTCATTATGGATTAACAATACCGTATAAGGAATTTTTTTCTGTTTTTTCGCTTTTGACTTGATTGGCAGCTCCTGTTCCATCCCTTCCTGAAACGCTCTGCAATGTTTCTGAACCGGACAGAACATGCACATTGGTTCTTTAGGCGTACAAATCAGTGCCCCCAGTTCCATAATCCCCTGGTTAAACGAAGATGGATCATCATGTGATATAAGTTCACTCGCATAACCTTCAAATTGTTTTTTAACCTTTGACTGGGCGATATCGTCTTCTATTTTTAAAACACGTGAAAGAACCCGCATGACATTTCCGTCTACGGCAGGCTCAGGCTGATTAAACGCAATCGACAAAATCGCACCTTTTGTGTATGGTCCGATGCCTTTAAGTTTTCCTAATTGTTTTGGGTCATCAGGCACTTCACCGCCATATGCTGCTTCAACTTCCCGGACTGCGGTTTGCAAGTTGCGTACACGGGAATAATATCCCAGACCTTCCCACGACTTTAAAACATCCTGCTCCTCTGCATATGCTAAATCATACAGGGTTGGATATTTTGAAATAAACCGTTGAAAATAAGGGATAACAGTATCCACCCGGGTCTGCTGCAGCATAATTTCTGAAACCCAGACCTTATATGGATCCTGATCTTGCCGCCATGGCAGATCACGTTTGTTGGATTGATACCATTCAATTAACTTTTCCTGAAAACTGTAAATGTCGAAATTCTGTAATATTCCAGTCATTTTGTTACACCCTTTATGTTACAATTAAAAAAGAACGGGAATGATTCCCATAAAAAAGCTTAAGTCGGATTTTTGACACTTTATACTTTTATAACGATAAGCGTATGATTTGCTTAAAGCAATAATTTTTAATATAAGATGACATGTATGTTTTTCAATCACTCAAGTTAAACAAAAAATAAACATCATGAATCCTATTGAGGAGGAATTCACCTTATGGACACAGGCACCCATATCGTTATGGGGGTTGCAATCGGTGGATTGGCGACGCTGGATCCCGCTGTACAAAATGACCCTGCTTTATTCAGCGCTGTACTGGCCGGGACTGTTATTGGTTCACATGCGCCGGATTTCGATACCGTTTTAAAATTGCGTAATAACGCTGAGTATATACGACATCACCGCGGGGCGACGCACTCCGTTCCCGCTGTGATCATGTGGGGACTCTTGTTGGCGGGCATCATTTATATGATTGTCCCAAGTGTCGATTTTTGGCACTTATATGTCTGGACAGCTCTGGCAGTTGTCATTCATGTGCTTGTGGATATTCCTAATGCATACGGAACACAAGCATATCGGCCCTTTTCCAATAAATGGGTCGCACATGGGTTCATTAATACGTTCGATCCATATATATTTCTGCTTCATATTGGCGGAATTGTCGCTTGGCTACTTGGCGCGAATCCGGGATATACGTTTCTGGCCATTTATGCGGTTATTGCACTCTATTACGTGAAGCGGTATATGGATAAACGGGAAATTGTCCGGGTGATCAAGGACTTTTACCCGAATACCGAACAAATTGCAACCTCCCCTACCATTAAACAAAATCAATGGCGTGTGGCCATTACGACAACAGATTATTTCTATGTAGGATCGGTAATTGACGGTCATATTGACATTGTCGATCAATTCGAGAAAATCCCTTTGCCGGACAATGAACTTTTTGATCTGGCTGTACAGGATAAAAACGTTGCTGCATTCTTATCGTTTTCCCCGGTTTACCGCTGGGAAGTGCATGACTTCGATGACTTTACCGAAATTCGATTCATTGATCTGCGATACCGATCGAACGAACGCTACCCATTCGTGGCTGTTGTTCAAATCGATGATAACATGCGCATTATGAACTCCTATACAGGTTGGATTTTTTCCGAGCAAAAACTACAAAACAAACTTGAAGTCGGCGACAACCCGGTCTGAGGGGATGAATGATTCTTATTTGCTGAGGCTCGGACAAAACTAAATAATCAATCCTAAAGATGATACTCCTTAAGCGGAGGAAATATACGGAGTCCCCTGCGGCAAAGGCCTATGTGAGACCCCGAAGAACGGAGTACGAGGAGGCTCACCAGCCGCCCTAAGGTGCGCCAGTATATTTCCGAAGGGGGGTATATGCACCAACTATAATGACTAGTTAGTTCGGATTTTTTGATTCAATACTTTTGTCCAGCCTCTTTTTAAATTAACAAATGATTGCATTATTCCTAATCCTCGACCTTATCTCCCAGCAGTGAAATCGGAAGTGCCTCTTCCTTTTCGTGCACTTCATTCAGTAAATTGACACGATGCCCCCAGGCAAACACACCATTGATAAAATTGATTTTGAATTTGTAGCCCGGATCTCCCTTCAATTCATAGACTTCCTGCGGTGAGAAATCATCCGGGTTGATCATATAAGCAATCGCGACCTGCATTTTGCGTTCATTAATGGCCACTTCACTTATATTTCCCAGCTGTTCAGCTTTCTGCGCTTTTTCCTTCAGCTTGCCAACTTCCTCACGAAGCTGCTCAATTGTAAAATCACTATATCGGTAATCCATTGTTTGATGCTCCCTTCTCTAACCAGTTTATATTTTATCAGTAGTTTAGGAAAATGAACACTCCCCAACACCTGCTCACGCTTAGAAAGCTTCTTTACAGTAAAAAAACCCGCTTACCTTTTCGCGAAAATGCGACATACAACAAAAAATCAAAACATAAAAGACCGCGGATATGATATCCTTGCCCTAAAGACATCTTACGAGAGAATACAATGCTAATGGGTTATTCCCGTCTGCAGGGTAAACACTTTATTATTTGGAGGAGATAAAGCATGTCTACGGTTGCAATCACAGGAGCAGGAAGCGGTCTCGGCCGCGCGCTTGCGCTGAAATATGCCAATAACGATTATAAAATTTTTTTACTGGGACGGAATGATACGAAGCTTCAACTGGTTCAAAAAGAAATCCAGCGAATTAACGGACAGGCGGAAGTTATCCTATGTGATGTGCAGGAGCCTGCTTCAGTCAGTATCGCTTTTCAGCAAATCGGTGAACTCGATGTGTTTATCAATAACGCCGGCGTTGGAATCTTTGGTCCGCTGGAAGATTATTCTGTAAGTGATATCGACAAAACACTCCACACAAATGTGAAAGGGACCATCCTGAGCGTCCAGTCCGCACTTCCGATGATCCGAAAAAATAATGGCCGAATTTTAACGATTATTTCCACTGCAGGACTGCGCGGAAAGGTGCATGAATCGATCTATTGTGCCAGCAAGTTTGCCGTAAAAGGTTTTACGGAAAGCATGCAAAAAGAATGTGAGAATGAGCCGATTGGGATAACATCTGTTTACATGGGCGGCATGAACACACCTTTCTGGGATGATTCATCACATGTGGAGGACCCATCTGTTCTAAAAAGACCGGAAGATGTAGCCGAGCAGATTTTTAATGAGGATGACGGCCGAAGTGAAATCGTTATTGACCGGTAGTTTATGGATATATAGCGAAATCCATTGCTGGTCTATAAAACAAGACGTCAGTCCTCGCGTTTTTCATCTAAAAATGCATTAATCAGATCAATTGTGAAGCCTTTGCGATATAAGGCTTCTTTTATTTTCTGTTCAAGCTCAAAGCCGCTGTGTTTCTGCTCGTGTTTACGAAGCACTTTTTCACCTTGCTTTACAAGTGCTTCCCATTCGGCATTATCGTCTTTTTCATGCTCCAATTCTGCAGTGACTTCCTTTACGACATCACCGGAAAAGCCTTTTTGCATAAGTGTTCCCTGCAGTTGCTGGATCTGCTGCCGAAATGATTTTTTGCTGCTTGATCCGAGCTTTTTCCTAGCCAGCTTTGATGCTTTTTCAAATTGGACATCGAAGGTATACATGTCGATCGCTTCAGCGGCAAACACTTCATCGACTCCTTTTTGAAGCAGTTCCTTTCTGACGAGCATCGGGCCTTTGTTTGACGTCTGCATGCGTGTCCGGACGAAGCTTTGCGCAAATTGCCTATCATCTATCAGACGTTCGGCCGTCAGTTTGTCCATGATTTGAGCGATATGTTCTTCATCTACTTCTTTTTGAACAAGGTAGTCACGGATTTCCTTTTTCGTACGCATGCGGTAGCTTAAAAAATTAATGGCAAGGGTATATGATTTATGTAACGTATCTTTCTGGATAAGTGCCGTTATGGTGGCATCATCAAGATCCAAATCTTTACGCAGCCGGTACTCAATCAATATCGCCTCATCGACACTGAACCCGTACTTTTCCCCGTTACCGTCATCCAAAAAAATATTATAGCGGTCTTTGTGCTTCTTTTGTGTAGTGATCCGGGTAATTTTAGCCATTAAGCTCCCTCCTTCTGTCAAAAATATTATATCATGAAAATCACCAGGAAAAATCAGCATACTAAGAGAATTATTTAAAATAAACTATTATGATTGGAGTGAACGAAATGAATATCATGATTACCGGCGGAACCGGCTTTGTCGGTAAGAATCTGACACAGGCATTAACCGAAAAAGGGCATATTGTTTACATATTGACACGCTCACCTGAGAAGTATACAAACACCAGTCATACCGCCTTCATTGGCTATGACCACCCGATTGAAGACTTACGGAGGATTCATGCGGTCATCAATCTGGCCGGGGACTCGCTGTTCGGTTATTGGACAAAAAAGAAAAAGAAAGCCATCCGCACAAGCCGGATTGAAACAACGCAAAAGGTCATCAGGATGATGAAACAAATGGACCGGAAACCGGATGTCTTCATTAGCGGCTCAGCAGTCGGTTTTTATGGGACTTCAGAGGATCTCATCTTCACGGAACAAACAGTAAAGCCCGGTGATGACTTCCTGGCAGATGTAGTTGCGGATTGGGAACAGACGGCCAAACAGGCGGAACAGCTTGGCATCCGAACCGTTTTCACACGATTTGGTGTCATTTTGGGACAGGAGGGTGCGCTGCCGCTGATGAAGCTGCCGGTTAAAATGTTTGCCGGGGGCAGAGTCGGAAACGGTGAACAATGGGTCTCATGGGTTCATGTAGAGGATGTCGTCGGGCTGATACAATTTTGTATGTTTAACGAACATATCAATGGTCCCGTCAATCTGACCGCGCCAAATCCGAAACGGAATAAAGATTTCACCCGTATACTTGCTGATGTGTTGAACCGTCCCTTTTGGCTTCCGGCTCCAGCTTTGATGGTCCGGACGGCTATTGGGGAGATGAGCCTGTTAATCGCAAAAGGACAATATGTTCTGCCGGAAAAAGCTCAGGAATACCGCTATTCATTTTCCTTTCCATACCTCAAAGAAGCTTTAAAGCAAACAGAGCGGCAGTGAATATGTTTTCCCGCGTATATTTCCATCGCTTTGAAACAGTCTATTATAAAAGTGAGGAATTGCTTATGCCAAAAAAACCAATCGAACAGGAAAGATTTTTATCCAAAACACAGGAAGTTCTTTATCAAAAAGAATTCCGGAGGGCTGACCATGCTTACAACCGGATGTCCCAAAAAGGAAATCGCAGTTAATCCACGCGATTTCCTTTTTGTTATCCACAGCATTGTTGATAAAGTTGTGGAATCCCAGCACAAATGGACCGCTTATACACACGTTTTCGGTGGATAACTTTTCAAATAAGTGTGGACAATGTGCATAAATCTGTTGATTACTTTCTGTCAGCTAATCAACCTGTTGATAATTCCGTGGATGGTTGTGTATATTCATGCTGGAAAACCTTATCCGGTATTTTGTCCGAGAAAATGAGGCAAATACCGGTTTTTTATGGATTTAAACAGAACCTTTTTGTGGTATATTCCGTATGAGTACTATACTATTCGATTGAGGTGTACATAGTGGAAGAGCTTAATATTTTAAGTGAAATCAATTGGGCCGTCATCGCACCACTGGTCGTCATTCAATTGATTCTGCTGGCCGTTGCCGTCATTGATCTGGTTCGAATTGACCGAACCAACGGCCCAAAGTGGATGTGGGCGCTTATTGTTATCATTATCAATATCATCGGCCCGATTATATATTTCATTTTTGGAAGGAGAAACGACTAAATGGCGCTGCTCACCGTTGAAAACCTAAGCAAACAGTATGACAACAGCCTGGTTGTCAATCAGACGAGTTTCCAATTTGAATCAGGGAAGTGTGTGGCGCTGATTGGCCCGAATGGTGCCGGAAAAACCACGACACTAAGAATGCTTTCCGGATTGCTGAAACCGACAAGCGGCACCATTACATTCGATGATATGAAACAAAATGCCGATATCCGGGGAAATATCGGCTATTTGCCGCAGCATCCTGTTTTCTTTAAATGGATGACGGGACAGGAATTTCTCATTTATGTCGGGCGGCTGGCAAATCTGTCAAAGCAGGAAGCCGAAAGCCGGGCAGAAAGGCTTCTTGATTGCGTTGGTCTGACCGAATCTGCCAAGCGGCGAATCGGAAAGTACTCCGGCGGAATGAAGCAGCGGCTCGGGATTGCACAGGCTATGATCCATCAGCCGAAATTGCTGATACTTGATGAGCCGGTATCTTCCTTGGACCCAATCGGCCGTCGTGACGTTCTGACTTTGATGGAAGAATTGAAAAAAGATATGACGATTCTATTCTCGACCCACATTTTAAGTGACGCAGATGAGGTCAGCGACGAATTGCTGCTTCTGCATGAAGGCAGAATCGTTGAATCAGGCTCAATGACTGAACTTCGCGATAAATATCAGACCGCCAAAATTGAACTCGGTTTTGACGGGGATTTACATAAATATAAAGAACAGATAACAGACCTGCCTGCCGTCACTGACTGCTATATTGAACGGGACCTGCTGCATGTGAACATACAGGATATGGCAGCAGCGCGGCATAATATTCTGGCAATCGCCTCAGCTCAAGAATGGCCGCTGACGTCTTTTGCCATTAACCGTGCGTCACTGGAGGATATGTTCATGAAGGCGGTGAATGGCTGATGCAATGGTGGACACTTTTTCAAAAAGAACTTATCGAAAACATGCGTAACGTAAAATGGATTTGGGTGCCACTGATCATGATACTGATAGCGATTATGGATCCGCTCACCAATTACTACCTGCCGCAAATTATTGAGGCCACCGGCGGAATGCCTGAGGGTGCCAAAATTCAGCTGCCGGACTACCAGCCAAGCGATGTCGTCATGATGAGCCTAGGGCAGTTCAATACAATCGGAGTCCTGATCATTGCGTTAATTTCAATGGGGACGATTGCCGGTGAGCGTAAAAATGGCGTCTCGGAACTGATTCTGGTTAAACCTGTTTCCTATCTGAACTACATTACCGCCAAATGGGCATCATTTGTACTCTTGACACTGGTCAGTTTCTCGATGGGGATGCTTGCCAGCTGGTACTATATCAATTTACTATTCGGTGAATTATCATTGGTAGCACTGCTTCATATATTATTCTTTTACGGCTTGTGGCTGATGCTTGTCGTATCGTTATCGATTTTTTATAATACCTTATTCAAGACACCTGGTCTTGTCGCATTTTTGACCATTTCAACGATTGTATTGATGGGTGCGGTGACAACGGTATTTTCCCATATACTCGAATGGAGTCCCAGCCGTATTACCAACTATATTCAGAAAATGATTGTCACCGGAAATGTCCCGTCCGATTTAGCCGGTGCGGCCATTGTCACACTCAGCACGATTGTATTACTGATAGCGGCTTCAGTTGTAGCATTCAGAAAAAAAGAATTAGCAAGTTAAAAGGGGCTGGGAGCACCAGCCCTTTTCTATCTTACTTTAACCGTTGTAATCCTGCGTAAAAACAGATAAGAGGTCCCATAAATCATGGTTCCGACACCCAGCAGTTGATAAAAGAAACCAAGATCGATTCCCGAAAAGACATCAACAACAAAATCAAGGAGCCATCCCTGTGCTATTCCTAACAGACTGATAATCAGCAGCGCGCCAAGAAAACTGCCGCCGCCTGCCAGACCATATTTATAGAACAGCAGACCAATGATAAACAAGACTGCCATAAGGAAAAACATGATGGACGTATCAATTAAAATACGCGTGTACCAAGTATCATCCAGAAAATAAGCGGGATGGAGAAATGAGAACAGGTCAGTCCCCGTTGCGTTCATTAATGCCATGACAATCTCCTGCAGAATCGTCGCGGCAAGTGCCATTACAACGGATAAAACAAGAAAAAATATCCCAGTGCCGACAAATATATTTTTCCGTGTAGCACCCATCTTAATGGAAAACGGCAGAGACTCCTTTACGGTCAAAAATCCCAAAATCGCACAATATACATATATTGGTCCGGTTAGGCTGAACGTAAAAAATGTATCCTCATTATCCAAGCCTGCCAGGAAGTACGTGAAGGCCAGTGAAACAACCAATATAGCCAGTATAATCGTCCAAAAAATCATTAGTGAGTAACGAAGATCCGATACGTAGAAGTACAGCAACCCTTTAATCTGTCTGCCCATTTGTTATGCCCCCTTATTTTCTGTTAAATAAATCATCAGTTCCTGAATTGGTATGCCTTCAGCTGTCAGCCCGGCTGACTTTGCCTGATCCATATTTCCATAGATATATGCAGTCATCATCCCAGCAAGCTGTTTGCTCTGAATAACTTCTTTGTCTTCGATAAACACTTCAACATCCTGAACCGGTCCGGAAACCGCGTATGCATGGTCACGCAGCGCGTCAGCTTCTTGCTGCAGGACAAGTTTTCCATCTTGTAAAATAAGCACTTCCTCAAACATCAGACTGACTTCATCGATCAGGTGCGTGGAAAAGATAATCATTCGTTTTTCCGCTTCATATTCTTCCAGTAAAATATCATAAAACTTTTTCCGTGCGGCTGCGTCAAGCCCAATATATGGTTCATCAAAAATCGTGATCGGCGCCTTGCTTGCCAGCCCGACGATAATGCCGAGTGCTGATGCCATCCCCTTTGATAATGTTTTTACTTTCGCATTTAAATTAAGATTATACTCCTTGATTAATTCATCAGCCAGCTCCTGGTCCCATGTCGGATAAAAATAAGCGTAAATTTTAAGGACATTTTTGACTTTTAAATCTTTTTTAAAGTTATCGCCCTCTTTAATCAGACAAATTGATTCCGTCAGGTGCTGATTATCAAACGGATTTTCGCCATCAATCAGAATCTCGCCCTTGGAGGCTAAAATGTGCCCCGATAAAATATCCATAAATGTTGTCTTCCCCGCTCCATTTCTTCCCAGAAGCCCGTAAATTTTTGGCTCTGATAACATAAACGAAACATTGTCCAGTGCTTTCGCATCTTTATATGTTTTCGATACATTTTTGACCTCAATTTTCATCATGGTTCTCCTCCCTGTTCACCATTTCCAGCAGTTCGCTTTTATTAATTTTTAATTTGGCTGCTTCATCCTTTAATGGCAGTACAAAATGTTCATAAAACGTCTGTTTGCGCTTCCCGATTAAAATCGTTTCGGCATCTTCGGTTACAAACATTCCAACACCCCTCCGTTTCACTAAGATACCTTCATCCACCAGCTCATTGGTCCCTTTCGCAGCCGTTGCCGGGTTGATTTGGTAGTGTTTGGCAAATTCATTTGTGGACGGAACACGCTCCCCCGGGTTGATTGTTCCATTGATAATCGCGTCTTCCAGATGTTCTTTGATCTGCATAAAAATCGGCTTATTTTCATCCAATTGCAATTTCATAATGAGGCTCCTTAGGTGATTGGTTAATTACTTATGTAACTAACCGTATAACTAATCCATGATTTTGTCAATAACTTTCTGAAAAACATATGAAAATGCTAAAGTTCACAATTAAAGTCCAAAATTCACAGAAATCGTAAAGCAATCTGACTTCATTAAAAAGCCCCGCACCTTAACCAAAGTGCGGAGCCTATCTAGTCTTCCCCTATTTTTTTATCCTGTGATTTAGGGAGACGGCCTGCTTTTTTTGCCGATTCACGGAGCAAAAATTCCACGTGACTATTGACGCTTCGAAATTCATCTTTAGCCCAGACTTGAAGGATCTCATACAATTTCGGATCGATCCTTAATGGGAAATTCTTTTTTTTAGCCATCGAATCCCTTCTTTTATTGATAAAGTGATCCAGTGTTGACAACCGGCTGTGTACCATTGTCGGAAACAATCGACACCATCAGATTATTAACCATGGTAGCACGCCGCTCTTCATCCAAATCGACGATGCCATCTTTCTCCAGCTGGGAAATTGCATCCTCAACCATCCCGACAGCGCCTTCCACAATTTGCTTGCGAGCTGCGATTATTGCACTAGCCTGCTGGCGCTGAAGCATCGCCTGGGCAACTTCAGTGGAATAAGCGAGATGTGTCAGCCGTGTTTCCAGCACTTCCACCCCGGCTACCGTCAGCCGCTCCTGAAGATCCTTTGCCAACTCCTTCGATACTTCTTCCGCATTTCCGCGCAGTGTCATTTCATTATCCGTAAAGGTGTCGTACGGATATTGAGTAGCGACAGCACGAATGGCTGTTTCACTTTGGATTTCCACATATTTTTCGTAGCGGTCCACTTCAAAAACCGCTTTTGCTGCATCCACTACCCTGAACACAATAACAGCAGCAATTTCAATCGGATTCCCGTTGACATCGTTTACTTTCAGCTGGCTGCTGTTAAAGTTGCGGACACGCAGGGAAACCATCCTTCTCATTGAAAATGGAACGGTAACAGCAATTCCTTCTTTGCGGATGCTTCCCATATATTTTCCGAGAAAAATCACAACCGCTGCCTGGTTCGGCTGAACAACCGTAGTGCCGCTTCCAAGCGCGATTGCAATAACCAGGGCAATACCACCAATAATAAACTGTGCTTCAAGAAAGCTCATCACCGTCACGGCCACCAGTATGGCAATGGCCAGAATACCGACATACCCATTCATCATCCACGCGTCTTTTTCACGTATCACCTGGATACTCACACCTTCCCCGATTTTATTTGATACTAATATGATATCATAATTGTTTATTTTTGTAAATTATTTATCCAACCTGTAAACTGCTTACCGGACTTCTCTCATTAAAAATGACGAACCCTTTTCCATCCGTCCGAATGGTTATATCACCGAATGTTGCCGTGGGGTAAACTGCTGTATTGACTTTGCGAAGATTTTCCATGACCCGGTCAACCGGGTGGCCATAATCATTTTTTTTGCCATATGTCAGTATGGCAGCGTTTGGACTTACCGCATGCAGAAATTTCAATGATGTACTCGTATTTGATCCGTGATGGGCCACTTTTAATATTTCTGAATCCAGATTATGCTGTTCCATCAATCGTTTTTCTTGTTCTTTTTCAACATCACTCATCAGCAGGAAATCCATCTTTTTAAACGTGATTTTCAGAACAATGGAAGATTCATTATTCGTTCGGGAGCCGTTATGGGTATTCAAAATGCGCACATTTAATAAAGGGTCAATTTTCAACTGATCATTACGCTCGGCTATTTCAATCGGAATCTGCCGTTTCAGGATCTGACTGATGTACCTGGCATATGTTCTGGTTGAATGAATCTTGCCTGTATCTACAATTCTGTCCACTTCAACAGATTTCATAACCTCAATCAGTCCGCCTATATGATCGATATCCGGGTGGGTCGCAATCAATAAATCCAGCTTATCCACATTTTGCTTTTCAAGAAATGCGACAACCTTTTCCCCTGCTCCAGGCGGACCGCCATCAATCAGAATATTTTTATCAGAAGGGGTTTGGACAAGAATACTGTCCCCCTGCCCGACATCGATGAAATGAACATCCATATCCGCCTGCTGTTCTGCGTACACGGCTGATGTACTTATAAAGACGGAAATGATGACGGATATAATACAAATACTGATGTAACGCTGCATAAAAAACATCCTTTTATTCTTGAGTGCTTATAGTTTTGCAAATTAGAGTACCTATTATGTGATAGGAGTGGTGAAAATATGACATTTGGAATTGTGTAAAGAGTCGGTTCCGGCTTTCGGGAACAAGTTTTGGCTTTCCCGCCCAGATTAAAGTTTTAAAGAACAAAGGGCTCGGGGCGCCCGTTTAGCGACGTACGGACTGCGCTCAGCGCTGCAGGTGGGTCGCGCATTGCGGCGGTTTTAGCCGATCTGCTCCACTGGCCGCAGGAGATAAAGGAAACATGCCCCCTTATAGGGGGTATGCCGACGTTGGGCGCAAAGCCCGGGTTTAGTCGGCCTTCCTTAGACTTCTGGAATCGCTGTTGACTTATCGGACGGAGGTGAAGGAAGTCACGCTGCAGCTTTAGCGCTGGAACCGGACGTGGCAATTTTTGTTGATAAAGCATTCGTAGAGCCAAAAATTTATACTTTCTTATATCACAAAGAAAAAGCCGCTGAGCAGCGTCAGCGGCTTTTCTCTATATTTATTTTGTTTTTCCCACAACAATTGCGCCATCTTTGACATCTACATTGACAGTTTCGATCGATTCTTCTTCCAAAATCAGATCTGTCAGCTGATCCTCAATTTTGTCCTGGATGACGCGGCGCAATGGCCGTGCACCAAAACGCGGATCATATCCAAGCTGGACAAGCTCATGTTTCGCTTCATCCGTAACTGAAATGGAGATGTCATTTTCTTCAATTGTTTCTTCAAGTTCTGCAAGCATCAGGTCAACAATTTGCAGCAGGCTTTCTTCAGCCAGTTCATTGAATGTGATGATGCTGTCAAAACGGTTCAGAAACTCAGGTTTGAAATAGGCACTTAAGTTTTCCAGGGTTTGAACCGATTCATGTTCATTCCGGTTGAAACCGACGTTAATTTGTTTTTCCCCGGTTCCGGCGTTACTTGTCATGATAATAACCGTATCTTTAAAGCTTACAGTACGGCCGTGTGAGTCGGTCAGCTGCCCATCTTCCATAATTTGCAGGAACATGTTCTGCACATCAGGATGTGCTTTTTCAATTTCATCCAGCAACAGGATGGAGTAAGGATTACGGCGCACTTTCTCAGTCAGCTGTCCTGCTTCTTCATGGCCGACATATCCCGGTGGTGAACCGATAATTTTGGAAACGGCGTGTTTTTCCATATATTCACTCATATCAAGACGGATCAGACTGTCGCGTGAACCGAACAGTTCTTCGGCAAGTGCTTTTGTCAATTCTGTTTTACCGACACCGGTCGGTCCGACAAACAGGAATGAACCGATTGGACGGTATTTCGATTTCAGTCCTGCGCGGCTGCGGCGGACGGCTTTGGCAACTTTTTGTACCGCTTCGTCCTGACCAATGACCTTTTCACCGAGGTTTTTGTCAAGATCACGCATTTTTTCCTGCTCATCCGTTTGCAGTTTGGTAACAGGGATGCCGGTTTTTTCTTCAACAATCAATTGGATATCGGAAATGTCCACATCGGTAACCTGCTCTTCATTTTTTGCTTTGTCCAGTTGTTTTTGCAGCTGGATTTCCTGATAGCGCAGGTGTGCCGCTTGTTCATAATCTTCTTTTTCAGCGGCTGCTTCTTTTTCACGGACAATTTCATCCAAACGGCTTTGGATCGAATCCGAATCCTTTTCCGCATTATCGAGATTCAGGCGTGAACCGACCTCATCCATAAGATCAATCGCTTTGTCCGGCAAAAAGCGGTCCTGAATATAGCGTTGCGACAATGTGACAAACGCGCTAATCGCTTCGTCGGAATAGCGGACTTCATGGAATTTTTCGTAACGGTCCTTGATGCCGTCCAAGATCTTAACAGCATCTTCCAGTGACGGCTCCTGAACCAAAATTGGCTGAAGACGACGCTCAAGTGCTGCATCTTTTTCAATTTGGCGATACTCTTTCAGTGTTGTGGCACCGATCAATTGCAGCTCACCGCGTGCCAGTGCTGGTTTCAAAATGTTGCCGGCGTCCATTTGTGAACTTTCGGCGGTACCTGCACCAACCAGCAGATGGATTTCGTCAACGAACAGGATGACGTTTTGACGTTCCTGCAGTTCTTGTACCAGCTGTTTCATGCGTTCTTCAAACTGACCGCGCATGCTTGTATTGGCAACGAGTGATGCGACATCCAGCAGATAAATTTCTTTATCCATCAGTTTCGCCGGCACTTTGCCTTCTGTAATTCTCAGAGCCAGCCCTTCTGCAATGGCTGTTTTACCGACACCAGGTTCACCGATCAAGACCGGATTGTTTTTATTCCGGCGGTTCAGCGTTTCAATGGTGCGTTTCACTTCATTGTCACGTCCAATTACCGGATCAACCAATCCGGCACGTGCAGCATTTGTCACGTTTTTGCCGAGCTCATCAAGCAATCCATTATTGCCGGCACCCTGCTGTGTTTTTGTGCCTGTGAAACCTTGCCCTTGCTGACCATTGCCCTGGAAGAATTTATTGGCAAAATCTCCTTGCTGACCTTGACCATAGTCACCATTCATCATATTTCCCTGAATCTCACGGAAGCATTGATTACATAGATGCATATTCATACGTTCATTGTTTATTTGCATTGCGACGTTAATTGATGCGGGACGAATACCACAATTTTGACATTGCATAATGTGATTCCTCCTTGATTGATTTCAAATTTATTTTAAAAGGTTTGACTTTGACTATCTTTGACCTTTGATTCTTATTATACTCTGACCTTCTTTGACTTTCAAGTCTTTTTGCCCAATTTTTTTTGAAAAAATTATTTATCCCGCAAAACATTGTGTCTGCGGGAGATTGCGCTTTTTTATCAAAGGGTTTCCACCGCTGAAAAGTCAATTAACTATCTTTGATCAAACATTATGCCAATCTATAAAAGCTTCACTGTTACTATTAACGTCAAAAGGGCTGCTCTAAACATCGAGCAGCCCTTTCCTATGAATACATTTTTAGTTTTTGACCTTTTCCTTTTGCCGCAATTCAATGCGTCTGATTTTTCCTGATGTTGTTTTCGGCAATTCATCAATAAATTCAATTTTTCTCGGATATTTATAAGGGGCGGTCAATTCTTTAACCTGGTCCTGCAGGTTTCTGACTAAATCCGGATCATCAGGATTGACGCCATCCTGAAGCACGATAAATGCCTTGACGACATTGCCGCGGACTTCATCAGGACTTGCCACAACGGCACATTCCTGAACAAATGGATGTTTAACCAATGCATCCTCTACCTCGAACGGCCCAATTGTATAACCGGAACTGATAATAATATCGTCACTGCGTCCCTCAAACCAGAAATAGCCGTCTTCATCTTTATATGCCTGGTCACCCGTTACATAATACTCACCGCGCTGGGACATTTTCGTGCGTTCAGAATCCTTATAATACTCACGGAACAGTGCCGGGCTGTCCAGGTTCACCGCAATATCCCCGATTTCATTTGCCGGTACAGCCTTGCCGTCTTCATCAATGATTTCCACCTCATTACCCGGCGTCGGCTTGCCCATCGAACCCGGTTTCACCTTCGTGTCTTTCATAAAACCGAGCAGCAGCGTATTCTCGGTTTGACCATAGCCATCCCGGACCGTCACATCAAAATATTTCCGGAATGTATCAATGACTTCACGGTTAAGCGGTTCACCGGCTGAAACGGCACTGTGCAGCTTGGTGAGCTGATAGTCGTCCAGATTATCGACTTTGGCCATCAGTCTATACTCAGTCGGTGTGCAGCATAAGACATTAACATCCTCATCCTGCAGCAGACCGAGATATGTCTTTGGATCAAACTTGCCCTGGTAAACGAACCCGGTTGCGCCTGAGCCAAGCACCGATAAGAACGGGCTCCAGATCCATTTTTGCCAGCCCGGACCGGCTGTAGCCCATACTTTGTCACCTTCATTAATAGAAAGCCAATTCCGCGGCGCTGTATTCAGGTGTGCATAACCCCATCCATGTGTATGAACAACCGCTTTAGGATTACCGGTTGTACCGGATGTATAGGAAAAGAAGGCGACATCGTCTTTAGTCGTGTCAGCCATATCAAACTTGTCCAATGCACTTTCCTTCAGCTCATCCAGGTTGTGCCATCCATCGACCGGTTTGCCGACTGAGAAAAGAGTCAGCTGATCAAATTCCTTCACACCGGTAAATTGATCAACGTACGGATGATAGCTGACGATTGCACTGACCTCACCATGGCTGATCCGGTATTGCAAATCCTTTGTCTTCAGCATTTCGGAGCCCGGAATAACAATGATTCCAGATTTTAATGCAGCCAGATAGGTTTCATATGCTTCGATTAACCGCGGAATCATTATAAGGACTTTATCGCCCTTTTTCAGTCCTTTCTCCTTGAAAGCGTTGCCAATTTTGTTTACATTTTTCATCAGCTGTTCGTATGTAATCTCTTTTGATCCGCCCTCTTCACTGCGCCAGACCAGCGCGTTTCTTGCCGGGCTTTTTGATGCAAAATGTTCCATTTCCATGACGATATTATAGTCTTGCGGAGCAATTAAATCCTGTTTGTTCATGAAATCAACTCCAGTTTAGATTTCTTAAAGAGATTGTTCAAAAAGTCCGGTAAAATGACACATCGAATTTCGTCTTGGCTTGCTTCTCCGCGGCTCATCTATCTAAAAGCATACATTCTGCTGAATGAAGTTTCACTTTATCCTCCTTTTTGAACACGCACTTTAAGCATATCAGAATTTATGTAAAATTTAAATTAATAATTGTTAAGATATTGCCCCATAACAAAAGCTGTCTCTCATTCTAAAGACAGCTTTTTCATGGCAAAGGGCGACATCAATAACCGTAAATAGGTCTGGGAAGTTTATTTTTCATGACAAGATGGTCCAGACTTTTGAATTGATAACCCTGTTTTTTCAGCTCCGTTATCATTTTGTCGAGTGCCCTGGCATTATCGGACGATACGGTATGAAGCAAAATAATCGCGCCTGGGTGGATATGATCCATAATATTTTCATATGCATGACGCCAGCCTTTCTGTTCACTTGTTTCCCAGTCAACGAATGCCGACGACCAGAATATATGGATATAGCCGAGCTCCTTTGCCCAACTCAATGTTTTTTCACTGAACATTCCTCGCGGCGGACGCAAATACTTAATCTTTTCTTGTTCGGAAACTTCTGCAACCGCATCTTCCAAAGATTCCAGCTCTTCCTTCATTTTTTCCTTCTTGACGATTGTCAAATCAGGATGATGGTATGAGTGATTCCCGATAATATGACCTTCATCAGCCATTCGCTTAACAAGCTCAGGCTCACTTTTCACGTAATGACCCGTCAGGAAAAACGCTGCCGGTACGTTATGATCTTTCAAAACATCAAGAACCTCGTCGGTATATCCTTCCTCATAGCCATTATCAAATGTCAAATACACCACTTTCTCTCCAGAATCATCAGCATAGTAGGCATTATACTTTTCAAGAATCTCTTTGTACTTGCCAACGTCCGGAATTTGATGGTTCTCGTTTTTTTTAAATCCCCAGCCATAACCGCCGGCAGCATGAGAAATGTGCTCAGATGGTAAAAAGGCAAGAAAAAACAGGGTGACCGTCACTGCCACAGCAATGTATTTTCGCATAGCGTACCCCACCTATTTTTTCCTTACTTTGTCCATAATTATTTTAAATTATTCATAACGGACCTTTTTAAAACTGCTTTAAAGTACCATTGCCGCAATCCACCCGAACAAAATAAGCGGAATATTAAAATGGAGGAATGTCGGCACGCACGTATCCCAAATGTGATGATGCTTGCCATCAGCATTCAGTCCGGATGTCGGCCCGAGTGTGCTGTCCGATGCCGGTGAACCCGCATCGCCCAATGCTCCGGCAGTTCCGATCAGCGAAGCGGTTGCCAGTGTTGAAAAATCTGCGGCCAGACAAATCGGTACAAAAAGGGCAGCCAGGATCGGAATCGTTCCAAACGATGAACCAATGCCAATCGTGACAACCAGCCCGACAAGCAACAATATTAGCGCGATAAGTGCCTGGTTATCGCCAAGGAAACTGGATGACATTTCGACAAGTGAACTGACTGCACCTGTATCTTCGAGGACTTTTCCAAACCCCGATGCAACCAGCATGACAAATGCGATTTGCCCCATCATCGCGATACCATCGGCCATGACCTGGTCACCTTTTCGAAATGGAACAACCACAAGGCCAAACATCAGAACCAGTCCAGTCAGCGCCCCAATGATCAGATTTTGCGTGAATATCTGAACGATTAAAGCACCGGCTATTGCAACCAGAGTTAATGCGTGTTTCTGGTTAAACGTAACGTTTTCCGCTGGCGGCGCAGTGAAATTCGCCTCACTTCCACCGGCACCGGAAATCGATTCGCGGTCTTTACGATACGTGAAAAAGATAGCAATCAACAGACCTACAACCATCCCCGCACCGGGAATAAGCATGGCAAGCGTTGTCTGCCCTATTGTGATATCCGAGCCGTTTTCAACCATACCGTTCTGGATGGTTTCGTGAAAAATCAGACCAAATCCGGCCGGGATTGTGACATACGGTGCTTTTAATCCGAACGTCAATGCTGCAGCCACGCCACGGCGATCAACTTTCATTTCATCAAACAGTTTTAATAATGGTGGTATTAATATAGGTATAAATGCAATATGAACCGGCACAAGGTTTTGTGATAAACATGCTACACCGGCGATCGCCAACACCATCATCATTTTCTTCCCGGTCAGCACTTTAATTAAAAAATTAACAAGAATAGCAGTTATGCCTGTGTAACTGATCGCTACAGCAAAAGCACCAAGCAAAATATAACTTAATGCAGTGCTTGCCTGGCCGCCCATACCGCTGACCATCATTTCAATTGATTCGACAATGGACAGCCCGGACATCAGTCCCGCTGTCAGTGCTGCCGCGATAATTGCAATGATGACATTGATTCTTAACAGACTAAGCACAGTCAATACTAATACAGATATGACAACAACCCATTCCATTTCGTTTCCCCTCTCCAATGTTTCTCTCTAACATTACTTTATTATGATAAAGCATTAAAGTGAGAATATCAACCCTGTTGGAGAAATTTTATAATGGAATACCGCTGTAGATGGTGGGGGAAGTAATGTGACGGGAAGCTGAGTTGTCATCGCAGGTCGGGTCCATGTTTCGTGTCTCGATCCCTTGTTTCGCGGTTCGCGCATATGTTTAACTTTTGGGGCTGAAGTTTTGCTTTTGGGGCTGAAGTTTTGCTTTTGGGGCTGAAGAACCCCCGCTGGAAAAATTCCAGGGGGTTCTTCAGCCACATTATTTAAGATTAAAGGAAAAGGAAACGTGGTCCTGGATTGGTATCCATGCACCGATTCCCTGTTTTGTGACATTTTTGACCACAAGGGATTTATCGTTCCCCTTCAATTGAAAATATACTTCACCAAAGGTCACTTGTCCTTTTTCATTGACTGCCGGTGCGTATGCCTGAAGCTCGCCGTATTTTTTCGCCGGTACACTGTAAGAGTTTTCTTTTTTCGTATTTTGACCGATGACCGTCGAGTACGCGAGTGGCAGTTCAATCTTATCTTTTGCTTGGAGAAGCATCATTTTTTTAATGTCGTCGGGATTGGCAATCTTGTTCGTCAGTGCACCTTTAACTTCCTTCTCTTTCTGTTGATTATAATTCATTTTTTTCTCAGAATCACCGCCGATATTATTGAGCTCATTTAAATTAATTTTCTGGTACTCCCAATTAATGTTTGTTTCACTCGAATTATAACTCAGCGGCCATCTGCCGATATAGACCATCCCACGATAGCCGAAAGCAATCGGAGACGGGTTAATGGACGTTTCGTTGAGCATTTTAATCAGATCCGGATTTTCAACCGGAACTTCAACATTTTCAATTAGTTCCTGAGTGAGTTCACTTGGTTCTACCACTTCCTGATCCTGGGTTGAGTTAGGATAAGTGTTTTCCTTGGATATGTTCAAAACATGGTTTGGTATCTCAAATTCATCTTTTGACTCTTTCTTTTCCTCAGCCATGCCGTTAACAGGAATTAATAAAACCAATAGCATAATTACCATAATGTAATAGCGCTTATTCATGTGTCCCATTCCTTTCAAGAAATCCGCTTTTAATCTGTTCAGCTTCAGCTCTGTGTCGGAAATTTACATCTCGTGCACCGCTCACAGTTGCTTCTGCGTTTAAGGTTAGTTTTTTCGGACACATGAATATTATACCCGGTAATATTTAACGGCTTAATTCGACTGATTCAAGTGTTTCTTCAATTGTAATACTATCCTCTACTGACCGGATCATTGAGCAGTTTTTCCGGGCCACTGCGAGGTTTTTATATAGTTTGTCATCATCAAGATGATAGCCTTTAATCACATAATGCAAATCAATCCGCTCAATTCGGTTTGCCTCGTCCGGGTTTCGTTCAACATTTGCCGTTATTTTCATATCAGCGATTTCGGTCCGCTGCTTTTGTAAAATTTTCCTGAACACAGAGGCGCTGCAGCCCGCGATCGATGCGACCATCAATTGGAACGGGCGGAAACCAAATGTTTCATCCCCTGAAATATCCAGTTCTCCATAATCTAAATCAATTCGTACCCCTTCTTCTTTCAAATGAAAATCCATTGTTATTTTCATCTCCTTGTTTTAAAATGACTCTTGTTATCATCTACCCAAAATGTTAAATCATAACGCTTTTTAAATGAAATATTTTGTTTGGACTTATGTTTAGGGGGAGTGTGACAAATGATGGTATCGGTACAGACAAGGTTTTGGATATTAATCGCACTCGTTTTTATATCAGGTTTTTCGCAGGGAATGATTCTCCCGTTGTTATCCATTATCCTGGAACAAAATGGTGTCCCCTCCTCTGTCAATGGCCTGCATGCGACCGGACTCTACATTGGTGTCCTGATCGCATCGCCTTTCATGGAAAAACCGATGCGCAAAATTGGCTTTAAACCGATGATTGTGATCGGCGGCATGCTTGTCTTCATTTCGCTGGCGCTGTTCCCTGTCTGGCAGACGCTGTGGTTCTGGTTTATTTTGCGAATTATGATCGGTATCGGGGACAATATGCTCCATTTCAGCACCCAGACCTGGATTACAACCACAAGCCCCAAAGGATCACGCGGAAAAAATATTTCGTTTTATGGGCTGTCATTCGCGCTGGGGTTCACAATAGGTCCGCTCATGACACGCCTGCTCGAAATCCATCAGGCATTACCGTTTCTGATATCCGCAGCTTTAAGCATGCTTGTATGGTCGACGATGTTCTTTGTCCGAAACAGCATACCTGAGGACGAAGATGTTCATAATGTCAGCAGTTCGAGCTCTATAAACAGGTTTATTCAAACCGGAAAAGTTGCCTGGGTGGCGCTGCTGCCCGCGTTTGGATATGGATTTTTGGAAGCAACACTACATGGTATTTTCCCTGTGTATGGTCTGCGTATCGGTCATGACGTAAGTATTTTATCACTAATCATTCCGTTTTTTGCCGGTGCAAGCATTATTACACAAATCCCTTTAGGTATATTAAGCGACCGTTTGGGAAGACGAAAAATCCTGCTGTCCGTCATATCAGGAAGCATTATCGCCTTTTTATTCGCGGCCCTATTTGAAACGTCTGCCATCGCATTATTCGTCTCTTTTGCACTTTCGGGTATGCTCGTTGGCTCACTTTATTCATTAAGCATCGCCTATATGACCGACTTGCTCCCTACATCGCTTCTTCCGGCGGGCAATTTGATGACAGGGATATCATTCAGTATCGGAAGCCTTGTCGGGCCGTACCTTGGAGGCTTGTTTATTGGATTTTTTCCCGGTGTTTCGTTTTTCTATATTATTATTTTTATGCTTATCCTTATGCTGGCAACGATTTTTTTCAAAAAAGAGACCACCCTGCAGCAAGCCAATAATTAAGGGGCACTCTGCCAACGAGTGCCCCTTCTTAAATAAACTGAGGTTAATCAATCCGATATCATTTTTTCCCTGAAAATGGCGTTTATCGCGCCCCCGATCATAATGATGATACCCGTTAGGTAGAACCAGATCATTAATACAATAATCGTTCCAAGGCTGCCGTATGTGGCGGAGTAATTGCCCATCGAATTGACATAAAAGGAAAATGCCAGCGAGACCAATTGCCAGCCGATTGTCGCAAATAATGCACCCCATATGACATTCTTAAAATAAATCCGTTTATTCGGAGCCATTTTATACAGCGCCACCAAAACGATAAAAATGACCGCGGATGACACGATCCAGCGCAGTGTGTCCCATACGTTCAGAAAACCTTCAGACAGCCCAAAGAAAGCGAAAAGATATTTACCGATTATTTTACCGAAGACGGGCAGCAAAAAGGCCATGCAAATGACAAGTACCATTGCAATCGTTAAAACAATGGCAATTAACCGCATCACAATAAAAGAACGGTCCTCCTCAACATTATAGGCACGGTTGAATCCTTTCATGATCGCGTTAATTCCATTTGAAGCTGCCCACAGTGTACCAATAATCCCGATTGACAATAATGACCCGCTCTGGTTATCGACGAGCTCGGACACGTTCTCATTGATCAGCTGAGAGATATCCCCCGGCGCATACCGTTGAATAAATTCAGTGATGTTTTGTGAATCGAGGGGCAAATATCCGAGCAGTGTCATTAAAAAAAGCAGGAACGGAAACAGGGAGAGCAATAAAAAATAGGCAAGCTGAGCTCCGAGTCCAAAAATATCATCATCCGTTATACGTTGAAATAACTTTTTACCGAAATCAACAGTTTTCTGCCACATTTTATCGCCCTCACAGTAGTCAATTACAAATTGTTATTCAACTCTTCCCCATCGCTCTTATTTGTAAACTGCTCCAATGTGCCTTCAACCTGCTCCAGTGCGTTGATGGCATTATCCGCACCTTTAGTGAATGTTGTATTAAAACGGTCAAACGCATCCTTCGCTCCTTTAACCGCCTCGGACGGACGCTTCATATAATAAGATGAACCGCTTTTGACATCGGTCATTTTACTTTTTGCATAGTTCCTTGCATCACGGTCCAGCAAAGATAGAATCCCCCCTGCGATCGTGCCGATTAATAATCCTAAGCATAATTTTCGTTTACCCATCTGAAATCGCTCCTTTTACGTTATAGTGGGTTCAAAAAGGAGGATAACAATGACCGAGAAGTGGTGCGGTTTCGAGCAGCGGAGAAGCAAGCCAACTAGAAACACCGATGTGTCATTGTTACCGGACTTTTTTGAACATCCTTTTATAAGTCATTTTCATTCCTGATATAATGAAATAATTCATGGCATCCTTTTGCCACTAATTCATAAGTATAATCAAAGTTACCTGTAAAGAACGGATCCGGGACATCAGCCTCTCCGGCCTCATCAACAAAATCCATCAGCTTGGCCACCATAGTGTCATCATTATTGGCGCCAATTTCCTGCAGCCCGCTGATGTTCTGGTCATCCATCGCAATAAGATAATTCAAATCGCTGAAATCACGTGCGTCAAACTGTCGTGCTTCCATGCCTTCATGGGAAATGTTCTGTTTTTCCAGCATTTCCCTTGTGCCTTTATGCGGCGCTTCCCCAACATGCCAATGACCCAGCCCCGCTGAATCCACCTCGATTTTATCAGAAAGTCCTTCTTCTTTCACCAAACCCCGAAAAATTGCCTCAGCCATCGGTGACCGGCAAATATTCCCGAGACATAAAAATAGTACACGTATCACGCGGTCAGCTCCCCCGATTAATTTTCGAATCGTTATCCAGTTGTCATTATAATGGGAACTGTTCTTAAATGCCACTATTGCTGCTCGACTGATCAACTCTATTCGTTAATGCTTTTAACCCGCAGCTGGCGGCAGTCTCCCACTGGACTCCCGCAATATCTTCTTCTGCCGTATTTATTCACTTCCACGTCAAAAACAACTTTATACCAGGGGTGCAATACACCCTTCATCATTATTTTTTGCCGAATTGACATAGTTCGCAACATCATAGGCTTTTAAATCTTCTGTTCCCAGCGACTCCAGGAATTGGTGGGCCTCTTGTGGTGTCTGATCGCCCGTTTCAATCCACGCATCTTCCTTGCCTTTTGGTAGAATGACCGGCATCCGGTGATGGATATCCTGCATGAATCCATTTGCCTCTTCTGTCAGGATGGTACATGTAAAAAGTTTCTTATCATCCCGCTCCCATTTATCCCAGAGCCCGGCAAATGCAAACAGCTCCCTGTCTTCCACTTGTATCCGTTTAGGTTGTTTTACGCTGCCGTCACGTTTCCACTCATAAAAACTGTCCGCAATGATTAAGCAGCGTTTTCGGGACATAAGACGCTTGAAACTTGGTTTTTCATGCGCCGTTTCACTGCGCGCGTTGATCATCTTATACCCGATCTTTTCATCATTTGCCCATGAAGGTACAAGCCCCCAGCGCAAATAGCCGGCACGTTTCTTCTTTCCATCATAAATGATTGCCAGCACATTTTGTCCAGGTGCCACATTATAGCTCGGCTGATAGTCCTCAATTGGCTGATCAATCCCGAATTCCCGCAAAATCTCAAGTTCATCGGCAAGCAATGTATAGCGCCCACACATGGTTTCACCCCTCCTGTTCAGCAAAGACCAGATTAGAAAATACTTAAATCCCACTGTGTTGCAATGTGCCTTAGTAGACGGATTCCGGCAATACTGTTGCCTTCATCTCCCAGAGCAGGTCCGTAAACGCCAATCCCGCAGCCGTCTATAAATGGCATTGATTCTTCCCGCACCCTTGGTGGAACAGCTGCGATGATGCCGCCGGACACACCGCTTTTTGCCGGAATTCCGACATAGGTGGCGAATTTGCCTGAAGCATCATACATCCCGCATGTGAGCATCAGCACCTTGGTTATCCGGGCAATCTGTCTCGGGATAATTTCCACGCCATTTTTAGGGTCCATGCCATCATTGGCAAGGATCATTCCCATCCGGGCGAGATCGTCGATTGTCACATCAATTGAGCACTGTTTGAAATAAGTTTCCAGTGTGACATCCAAATCCGATTCTAAAAATCCGACTTCCAATAAATAATAGCCAATCGCCTTGTTTCGTGTTGATGAATCCCGCTCAGACTTGAATACGTCAACATTTAATTCAGGGCGGTACCCGAGCATATCCTCAAGCAGCTGAAATACGGGCTCAAGACGCTCTTTTGATGTATCCCCCGGCAGAGTCGACGTCACCGTAATCGCTCCGGCATTATTAAACGGATTTAGCGGTTTTTTGACCTGTTTCATTTCCAGGTGCATGATCGAGTTAAACGCTTCACCGGTCGGCTCCACATCAACTTGCTGCAGCATATACGAAACGCCGCGCTCCATGCAGGCCACGATAAACGTGATGGCTTTTGATATACTTTGCAGTGTAAACGGAATTTCTGTATCACCCGACTTCACTGACATCCCGTCTTTTCCAATGATTACAATGCCCAAATCATCAGGGTCGGCTTTTTTTAATTCCGGGATATATGATGCCACATGTCCGTCATCCGTATGTTTCCGGTAAAAAGCGACCCAGTCATCAACATACTGCTGCAGCCACTCCTGTGTCTCTTCGGTATTCCAGTTTGCTATTCCCTGTACCATCCAATCACCTCTCATCATAGTATGCCTATCTGATGAACGCTTCATGATTTTCGTCAATAATCATGCAGAATGATTCCGCCAAAATCATGACGTTGATAGAATAGATAATACCTATTCCGTAGTCGACATGGTTTCATTAGCAGCCCCGGCTCGTTTCCCGGATCCATTAAAAACGCAGTGTAGCAGTTCCATCCAGCTGCTATCATTATACCGTTCAAAAGCGTGTATGAAAAGAAACAACGCTGCTGACTGAGCAGTATATTCACTTGTTTTTTAAACCAAATAGGAGTACCATTGTTTTTTGAGCAAATAAAGAAAGGCGTTATAACATGGATAAACGTGTCTACTTTTTAATGATTGTCGCATTTGTTGTCGGAATGGTTGAATTGATCATCGGCGGGATACTGGATCTGATAGCAGCGGATTTGAATGTCAGTCTAGGCCAGGTCGGTTTTTTGATTACGATTTTTTCACTGATTTTTGCTATTGGAGCCCCAATTTTACTGATTCTGACTTCCAATATTGAGCGCAGGCGGCTGACACTTATCTCACTAGCTGTATTTCTTGCGGGAAATCTGGTTACAGTGTTTAGTCCGACGTATACTGTTGTATTTATAGGCAGAGTTATATCAGCCTTAAGCGGGGCATTGCTGATTATATTGTGTCTGACCATTGCACCTTCCATTGTTCACCCGAAATACCGCGGACGGGCAATCGGAATTGTCTCCATGGGTGTCAGTGCCTCAATTGTACTTGGTCTTCCGGTCGGATTGCTGCTGGGGAATGCTTTTGGATGGCGCGCTCCATTTATTTTGGTTTCATTGTTGACCGTCCTGTCAATGGCCGGCGTTTTTTTCCTGATGGGGCGTGTTGAACCGAAACCTTCCAGTTCAATCAAGCAGCAGCTGGCAACGCTGAAAAATCGGGGAGTTCTTTTTGGACAGGCTGTTACCTTTTTGTTTTTGGGCGGTCACACAATCCTTTATGCATATTTGACACCCTTTGCCAAAACAATGCTGGATGTGGACGGCACATGGGTCAGTGTCATTTATATGGTTTTCGGAATTGCAGCAGTAAGTGGCGGTGCTATTGGCGGCACGCTTTCAGACACATGGGGATCAAAGAACACCATTATAGCAACCACCATTTTGTTTGCCATGGTGATGTTTACGATACCTTATACGACGTTTGCGCTGCCGGTGTTTTTGATTATTCTGGTCATCTGGGGAATGCTGAGCTGGACATTGGCCCCTGCTACACAAAGTTATTTGATCGGTTTGTCCCCCGATACTTCAGACATACAGCAGAGCCTGAATAATTCGGCACTTCACCTTGGTATCGCATTTGGTTCACTGATTGGCGGATTGGTGATTGAGCATGCCTCTGTAGAGCAGAACGCGACAGTTGGCGGATTGTTTGTCATTCTTTCGATAGGAGCTGCCCTGATCTCGATGTACGGGCAGCAAAAAGAAAAGGGACTTAGCCAATGAAGCCAGTCCCTTTCGTTTGTTTTTATTTGCCGATGAATTGCTGTGTCCAGTGGTTGCCTTGCTCGACATAGCCAACACCAATATGGGTGAAGTCCGGGTTCATGATATTTTCACGATGGCCTTCACTGTTCATCCAGCCGTTCACAACTTGTTCCGGTGTGCGCTGTCCTTTGGCAATGTTTTCACCGGCTGTCTGATATGAAATGCCGTATTGTTTCATCATATCAAATGGTGACCCGTAATTAGGGCTGTTATGGGAGAAATAGTTATTTTCTGCCATATCACGGGATTTCTCGCGGGCTACCTTGCTAAGTTCTGTATCAACTTTCAGTGGTTCCAGCCCTTGTGCTTGACGCTCCTGATTTGTCAATTCAACTACTTGCTGTTCGAATTCATTCAACTGTTGTGATTGAGATTGATTTTGCTCGTTCTGCTTGTCAGCTTGCTGTTGCGGTGCTTGAGCTTTCGATTGTTCAGTTTGCTGTTCTTTCTGCTTATCAGCTTGTTGTTTTGATTTATCTTGCTGCTGATCTGACTTATCTTGCTGCTGATCAGATTTGTCATTTTTATCAGGCTGTGCTTGTTTTTGTTCTGATTTATCCTGTTCAGACTGTTCGTTATTATTCTGCTGCTTGCTCCGGTTCCAATTGATTTGCGGGAAGTTTTCATTTAAATGATTGCTGAACTTCTCAGGTGAAGACTCAGTCCAGTCGCTCCCGTTAATAGAATAATAGACTTTATGCTGAACCGATTGATTCTCAGTTTTATCTGTGTTTGCAGAAGCAGTTTGAATTGCTCCGCCAAATAACAATGCTGCGGTCAGTGAACCGACCATTAGTTTGTTAAACATTTATGTCACCTCTCCTGTGTTTTTTGTGCAAGATCTGTTTTGATTTGCAAAATCATCATACCATGCATTTTTTGTAATATAATTGGCACCGATTACCAAATTCGTATGCTTTCTATAGATTTTTCAGATATCGGCTTAATAACAGGGATTGATGTTCTTAAATCGGCGGATCTTCAGGAAAAGGTTTTATGCGGTGGTAAAATTTACAACGAAATCGCTATTGACACGTGCCCGAAACGGGTCAGTATATTACAAACAGCCATTAAATGTAAACAAAATGTTACTTGATTTTTTTAATAATTTCATTTGAAATAGATAGAGAATGTAATATTTTCGTAACGAACGAGGATTTACACCTATTTACCTGCCTCTAAAAAGTGATAGAATATAGAGTGTGAAAAGACATATGTCCTTTTGCATATCTGAGTTTATGATTCTTATCCTTATTTAGATACGTGTTCAAAAAGGGAATAAAAGACCGGGAAGTTCGAGGCGGCATAGTTTCAAGCATAAGTAAAGCTACCCTGAAATGTATTGCACGCGTGCATTAGTGCTTTTCTTTCCGGGAGCGGAGAAACAAACCAACAAAGAAACCCGATGTATCATTTTTCCAGACTTTTTGAACAACCTCTTTAATAGATTAAACACACCATTGGAGGAGCATAACCATGTTATCAACCGCAGAAATCGGAATTGATTTAGGTACGGCGAACATACTTATTTATTCAAAATCAAAAGGAATTGTTTTAAATGAACCAGCTGTTGTTGCGATAGATTTAAATACGAAAAATGTTGTAGCAGTTGGATCAGAAGCGAAAGAAATGGTCGGCAAAACCCCGCAGAACATTGTCCCAATCCGGCCATTGAAAGACGGTGTCATTGCTGACTATGATGTGACGGCACAAATGCTGAAGGAATTTTTGAAAAAAGTGAGCAAGAAAATGGGCTTATCCATGCGCAAACCAACAGTCGTCGTATGCACGCCATCAGGAAGCACAACCGTGGAACGCCGCGCAATCCATAATGCCGTTTCCAGCTATGGTGCCAAACATGTGCATTTGATAGAAGAGCCCGTCGCAGCTGCTATCGGTGCGGACTTGCCTGTCGATGAGCCAATCGCCAACGTGATCGTTGATATTGGCGGCGGAACCTCTGAAGTTGGCATCATCTCATTCGGTGGCGTTGTCTCCTGCAATTCCATTCGTACGGGCGGCGACAAAATGGATGAAGAAATCATTAATTATATCCGGAAGAAATATAATATTATGATTGGTGAACGTACTGCAGAGAACATTAAGATGGAGATCGGGTATGCCGATGAAAATCATAGAGAGGAATCCATGGATGTCCGCGGACGTGACATGGTGACCGGCTTGCCAAAAACGGTGTCGGTTTCTTCCAAGGAAGTATACTCTGCACTGAAAGAATCACTGGAACAAATTCTGGAAACCATCCGGTCAACACTGGAAAATTGCCCGCCTGAATTGAGCGGTGATATCGTTGACCGCGGAATTGTACTGACCGGCGGCGGTTCCATGCTGAACGGAATTCAGGATTGGTTGTCAGATGTAATCATCGTGCCTGTCCATATCGCGCCAACCCCCCTCGAATCTGTAGCCATTGGTACCGGACGTTCATTGAAGATGATTTCAAAACTGCAGAAAGCTGCTAAATAACAATTTCATACTGTCACGGGAAACCGCGCTTGCCATTGTTGGCATGCGCGGTTTTTTCGTGGTTTAATGTTGTGTTAATCTCGGGCTGAAGTTTGTGCACTCGGGCTGAAGTTTTCATTCTCGGGCTGAAGTTTGCATTTTCGGGCTGAAGTTTGCCGCTTCCACCCGCTCTTCTTTTAAATTTATTACACACCATAAAAAGGGTTTTTGACATTTTTATGGAATAATACGTATGAAGAGGTGATCAAATGTATACAGTAATTTATCTTTATCGCGTTAATCGGAAACATGCCCAGGAATTTATCGACATCAAAAAACAGGCGGGTGAAATCTGTCTGTCACATGGTGCACTGGAAGATAACACTTATTTGCCTGAAAATCTTCATGGAAATTATGGCTGCAAAGGGTTGGTTGATGTGATTCAAAAAGAAGAAAATGAAGAGATCTTTTTAGGACAATCAGTATTCCGGAATAAATCACACCATGATGATGTTATAAAACAAGTAGATGAAAATCCCGAGTTTAACAAGCTTTTTAATGAAATCACGTCAATGATTAATCTCTCAAAAGTTATCAGCGCCACCTTTTCAACAGATAATTAATGATCACCTGTTTACATATTTTTCAGAATACTATATAATAAGATTAATCATGTTAAAGCGCTTCCACGCTACTGCGCATGATGCATACTTTCGCAAACCCAAAACTGCCTAGTCTGTTTACAGTTCAATGCCAGTTCTGAACCAACAGATAAAAGCCAGTTCAAATTGACCTCGCAGAATACTGTGGGCTTTTTGAAGTGGCTCATTTTATTGTTACAGGAAGGAGTGATGAAGTGGCTGGAGCACTTGAGAATGTTAAGATTCTTGATTTATCACGTGTGCTTGCCGGACCATATTGTACGATGATCCTCGGTGACCTTGGTGCTGAAGTCATCAAAGTAGAAGCACCGGGCGGTAGTGATGAAACACGCAAATGGGGCCCGCCTTTTCAAAATGATGTCAGCGCCTATTACCTCTGTGCCAACCGGAACAAAAAAAGCATTACGCTTGATCTAAAGTCTTCGGAAGGCAATGCGGCAATCAAGGAACTCGTACGCGAGAGTGACGTCATCATTAATAATTTTAAAGCCGGAACCATGCAGCGGCTTGGACTCGATTATGACACACTCGCGGAAATTAACCCGGGAGTCGTTTATTGCTCAATCACCGGCTTTGGTGAAACAGGACCATATAAAGATATGCCAGGCTATGACTTTATCATTCAGGCGATGAGTGGACTAATGAGTATTACGGGCGACAGCGAATCCGGTCCGCAAAAGGTTGGTGTCGCCATCACGGATATTCTCACCGGACTTTACGCATGCATCGGCATTCAAGGTGCACTGCTTGAACGCACACAATCAGGCAAAGGACAAAAGCTCGACCTTTCCCTGTATGATTCAGCAGTCAGTTCGCTTGTCAATATCGGCAGCAACTATTTGATGGCCGGCAAAAAACCGTCTGCACTGGGAAATCAGCACGCGAACATTGTCCCGTACCAGACATTTTCAACAAAGGACGGCGAGATGGTGATTGCTGTCGGAAACGATAACCAGTTCAAACGATTATGCGATATTTTGGAAATACCCGAATATGCATCAGACGAACGCTATCGAACAAATCCTGACCGTGTGACAAATCGGGAAACCCTGATCCCGCTGCTTCAGGAAGTATTTTCGACCCAACGGACTGCTTATTGGCAGGAAAAATGTCAGGAAAACAGTATACCATGCGGGCCGATTCAAACAATCGATGAGGTTGCCAATGATCCGCAGCTGAATGAGCGTGATATGTTCATTAACGCTGACCACCCGACAGCAGGTGACATCCGGATGATCGGCAGCCCGCTGAAACTGTCGCGCACACCAGTAACCACACGGCACCACCCGCCGAATGCCGGTGAACATACGGATGCAATATTGGAACAATACGGAATTTCAAAACTAAAAAATTAGGGGATGATCAAATGGATTTTAATTTTTCAGAAGAACAAAATATGCTGCGCAGTACAGTGAAAAGCTTTGTCGATAAAGAAATCATGCCATACATCGCCGAGTGGGACCGGGAAGGACAATTCGATCCGGCTATCATGCAGCGTCTCGCAGATCTTGGTCTGATGGGCGTCTGCATCCCGGAAAAATACGGTGGCAGCGGTATGGATTACAATTCGCTTGCTATTGTTTGCGAAGAACTCGAACGTGGAGACACCGCATTCCGTACAGCAGTTTCCGTTCATACCGGCCTGAACAGCATGACCCTGCTGCAATGGGGCACTGAAGAGCAAAAACAAAAATACCTCGTGCCTCAGGCCAAAGGTAAAAAAGTCGGTGCTTATGGTCTGACAGAGCCCGGTGCCGGGTCAGACGTTGCCTCGCTTCAGTCGACTGCCGTCAAAGACGGTGATCATTACATCCTGAACGGATCGAAATCATGGATTTCCTTATGTGACACAGCCGATCATTTTCTTGTATTTGCCTATACCGATAAAGAAAAACGGCATAAAGGCATTTCGGCCTTCATTGTCGAACGAAATTGGGAAGGGTTTGACTCAAAAGCGACGAAAGGCAAACTTGGCATCCGCTCCGGCAACACCGGTGAAATCTTTTTCGATCATGTTAAAGTACCGAAAGAAAATCTTCTTGGTGAGGAAGGTGAAGGATTCAAAATAGCCATGGCAGCGCTTGATAACGGGCGATTCACCGTGGCTGCGGGGGCTGTCGGTCAAATCCGTGCCTGCCTTGAAGCAAGTGTCAAATATGCCAATGAACGTGAAACATTCGGCAAACCCATCGGTCAGCACCAGCTTGTCCAGCAAATGATCGCCAACATGAAGGCAGGACTGGAAATGAGCAGTCTGCTCGTCTACCGTGCCGGCGAATTGAAAAATGAAGGGAAGCGTAATACAGAAGAAACCTCCATGGCCAAATGGCAGGCGTGTGATTTTGCCAACAAAGCTGCAGATGATGCTGTCCAGGTGCATGGCGCATATGGCTATTCGGATGAATACCCGGTTGAGCGTTATTTGCGCAACTCAAAAGCACCGGTCATATACGAAGGAACGCGTGAAGTGCACACACTTATGCAGGCCGGCTATGCATTAGGCTACCGGGAAGATAAACCATTAAACAAAATGCTCCCGGCATGGGATGGCAACAAAGCAAAGATATAGGCCGATCACAAAAGTATTGCTCATCAGCAGAGGGAAAGTGCGAGACTTCTGTGTCCCCCCCTCTGCATTCTTCATGTAAGACATCATTATCTATTTAATTAAGGAGGTCTTCAAGTGAAGCTCAAAAGCAAAACAAACAGCATTTTTATTGATGGGATTTGGCAAGATATGAACGGACAGGAAACCGAAACCGTCTATAATCCGGCAACTTTGGAGGCGATTACGGAGGTCGCATATGGCGGAAAGACTGAAACCAAAGCTGCCATTCAAGCTGCATCACGTGCTTTTAAAACGTGGGGAGAAATGACAGGCCGGCAGCGTTCGCGGATTTTATATAAAGCGCATGAATTAATGCTCGAGGATGCCGAGCGGCTCGGCGAAATTTTAACTGCTGAACAGGGGAAGCCGCTGAAGGAAGCAGTCGGTGAAGTGAAAGGCGCCGCCAACTTTTTGCTCTGGTATGCCGAGGAAGCAAGCCGGGCTTATGGTGAATGGATTCCATCATCCATTAAAACCAAGCGCCTGCTTGTCATCCCGCAGCCTGTTGGTGTCGTTGGTGCGATTACACCATGGAACTTCCCATCATCTATGATCACCCGAAAAATCGGTCCGGCTCTGGCAGCAGGCTGTACGGTCATTTTAAAACCAGCCCCGGAAACACCGCTTTCGGCGATTGAAATTGTGAAGATCATGGAAAAAGCCGGCATGCCGGATGGTGTTGTGAATTTAGTGACCGGTGATGCGGAGGCAATCGGCAATACCATGCTTGAAAGCAAAGATGTCCGTCTGATGACATTCACTGGATCCACTGAAGTCGGGAAATATCTCATGCGGGAAAGTGCCGACCATGTCAAAAAATTATCGCTTGAACTAGGCGGACACGCCCCAATTATCGTGTTTGACGATGCGTCTATCGATAAAGCGGTCTCGCTGGCATTAGCAAGCAAATTCCGGAATAATGGCCAGACGTGTATCTGCGCCAACCGGATTTATGTCCATGAATCGGTTAAAGACGCTTTCAATAAAAAACTTACCGAAAAAGTTGCCAAACTTAAAGTGGGTGAGGGCACCGAGGAAGGAACAGATCTCGGACCGCTGATCAATGAGCAGGCATCTCAAAAAGTGCAGAAACACCTTGATGATGCGGTGTCCAAAGGTGCAGAAATCGTTTGCGGCGGTGACAAATGGAACGGCGGCCTGGATGGCTATTTCTATCGGCCTACCGTTCTATCAGGCGTGACCGATGAGATGATCGTTATGAACGAAGAAACATTCGGCCCGCTTATGCCGGTGCAAACTTTCAGCGATGAGGATGCCGTGATCAAGAAAGCAAATGATACCGACTATGGCCTTGCAGCCTACATTTTCACCGAAACAACGAGCCGAGCCATCCGGGTATCGGAAAAACTTGATTATGGCATTGTCGGCGTGAATGACGTCTTCCCGGCCGTAGCTGAAGCACCGTTCGGCGGCATCAAGCAGTCTGGCGTCGGTAAAGAAGGCGGTCATCACGGTATGGAAGAATTTTTGGAGAAAAAGTATGTATCGATGGGGATCGATGGCTGATTCAGTTTTTAATTTGGAATTATTTTGAAATCAGCGCTATAGGTGAGGCGAGAGTCGCTGCAGATTTGCATTGCATCTCTGCTAATTGAGCAGGAATCGCTATAGATATATTAATAACTGCTGATAAAAAGTCATCTATCATGTCACTTTCTAAGCAGATAAAAGAGGCTGAGACAAAAGTAATGAATCAAAGAAAAAATCCGAACGATGATTTGAAATTCTTCAGTTAGATTTTAAATCAGTTCGGATTTTTCTTTTTATAGTATAATTCGTTTTCACTTAAACCAGCGTAGGAAAAATGCGGAGACCCCTGGGGGAGCATAGGCCTGGATGAGACCCCGCAGTGCGACAGCGCGAAAAGGCTCGTCAGCCGCCCCCGGAAAGCGAAGCATTTTTCCGCAGCGATGGTTAAGATTTATCCATACATTCCACTTAAATATTCCGGTTATCATTCGTCTTTTATGTTAAACGTTTTAGTTATGTCCCAGCCCCTTCTTCTAATGATGATCCCCCCGATAATGCTCGTACTGCCGGTACAAATCATGCAATGCAGAGACAAGCGCATTTCCGGCTTTTCCCAAATAGTGTTCTTTCATCGTTTCAGCAGGCTGATCAATGCCGTCCTGCAGACTGTGCCCTCTTAAAAGATGATGGACAAAATGCCTGCCGTGCTCAGTTGCAAGGGTGCAGTTGGCGGCTACAATCACCCCATATTTTTTATCGATTTCCGCTGTTATCGTGAGCGTTTCATAAATGCTTTTTGCTGCCATTCCGGATGGCAGCCTGGCATGGCCGGCGATAAATACCGTATTCATCATATCTCATTCCCTTCAGTTAAAATCCGGTCCACGGTAACCGAGTTTTCTGGAAATTGCCTCAGCTGATGTTTTTGTTTTCTTCTTCAGGCATTCCAGGTTCTCCCCTTCGAAGCGACGGGACAACCCGCTGACCGCCAGTGCGGCGATAACCTGATTACTATAATCATAGATAGGAGACGATATTCCTGTCGTATCAGCGTCCTGTTCTCCGATACTATAGGCATACTCATTTTCATAAATCGTCTGAAGTTCCTGAAGCAACTCTTTCCTATTAATCGTACCGCTATCGCCAGGCCGATGCAATTCCGATTCTGTTAAAATTTCTTCCTGCCTTGCCCTGGACATGTTTGCCAGCAGCATTTTCGGGCCGGACCCCAAATAAAGGGGTGAGCTTTTGCCGACTCTGGTATTTAGTCTCAGTGCTCTTGAACTGTCTACCTTTTCAATATAGGTCGCTTCGCCCTGATTGGCAATAACCAGGTGAATTACCTCATTAATATCACCGGCAAGCTTTTGCATATCCGGCAAGGCGATTGACCGAATTTCCAGCTGATCGGAAACAATTTGTCCAAGCTCGAGCAGCTTCAGTCCAAGCTGATATTTGCTGTCATGCTCATTCTCTTTCGTTTTATATAAGAAATTGCCTGACTCCAGAGCTGATAACAGCCGGTAAGCAGTTGGCTTTGGAATCCCGGCTTTCCCGGCAATTTCCTTTAAAGTCAGTTCCGGTGTATCTGGTGAGAAATAATTTAACAAATTCATTGCTTTGATGACACTCTGATTCATAGAGAAAACTCCTTGCAGTTATAATGACAACAATCTTTAAGACAAGAAACCATGCTCCAATCAGCAGTCCGTAAAGAAAAAAGCTGCCGCAAAAAGCAGAGCAGCCCTTTCAATAAAGGATTAATTTGTTACATGTGCTTTCTTCGCACTGTTTGTTTCATGGATATTCACACCACGTTTAGCCATTTCCTCAATATAAGTATCCCCTGGAACAATCTGCTCAGGCGGATAAACACCACGTTTTGTAATCGTTCCGTTTGCAATCATCTGGGCAACAACAGAAATCGTGTTGGCGGTCGCGCGGGCCATAGCTGTTACGTTATGTTCTCTGTCTTTGTATGTTGTCATTTCAAATACATGTGTTTCGGGCTGGGCATCTTTTGTACCATTCACTTTAACCCGAAGCAATACAACATCATCCTTTTCCCCAAGGTCAACAATCGGATCAAGCACTTTGAGCAATACTTCCCTTGGATTAATCTCCTGGCCATTGACATCAACCGAATAATCCATCCGTGTCAGATTCAAGTCAACGAGCAGCTTAAATTTCTCAGCGTGGCCCGGGTAGCGAATCGTTTTATATTCCAGCGCCTTCAATTGCGGGTACGAAATGGACAGTGTTGATGTGCCGCCTGATGTATGGAAAGCTTCAAGCGGACCGAACTTCTCAAAATGGACACGCTCAACTTCAGTCAAAGATTCAATTTCCTGTTTGACACCGTCACGGATGATCAATGCCGGATCAGTATAATGATCAAAAACCCCTTCCATTGAAAAAACATGATTGTATTCAAACGGCGGCTCAGGATTGACCGGAATTCCGCCAACATACAGTTTAATCTCTTCCAATCCGTCAAGCTTGCTTTCGCCGTGACCGGATAAAATATTGATCATGCCCGGTGCCACACCCAAGTCAGGGATTAATGTAACCCCGGCGGCTTTAGCGTCCTCCTTCATCCCAAGGACCTTATCGGTCACATGGCCGATGTGCCCGCCTAAATCCACCGAATTGACGCCGACCTCAATTGCGGTCTCAGCAACGATCTCATTAAAGGAGTAAAATAATGCATTGATAACGACATCAAACTGCCGCATGTAATTGCCAAGTTCCTGTTTATCCTTTGCGTTAACCTGATAGGCTGTCAGTTTTGGAGAATTTAATTGATCGATAACACTCTGTGCGATTTTAATGTCGATATCAGCCAGGCCAACCGCTGTAACACCTTCACTTGACGCCAAATCACGAGCGGCCTCTTTTCCCATAAGTCCAGATCCGAGTACACCAATTTTCATACTTTCTTCACTCCCGATAAAATACTTCTATTTTTCTCCCCCTTAGGGAAGGCTGTCTCCCATTTACTTCGGATTTCCCCTGATTCCAGCAATCTCTTTCCCGTATTCAAGTTGTTGTCTCCCGAATTGATAGACTCCTGCCAGATAGGGTCTCTACCTTCCAGTATACTCCCCCGTTTTAGAAACTTATTCCACCGGCTTATTGCTTACTCTGTATCAATCTGTGCACGCTGCAGCTTGCCGCTATAATCAATGTAAACTGCTTTCCATTCGGTGAACACATCGAGTGCCTGTACGCCGGAGTCGCGATGTCCGTTCCCGGTTCCTTTTGTGCCGCCGAACGGTAAGTGAATTTCGGCACCTGTTGTACCGGCGTTCACGTAAACAATTCCGGTGTCAAGGTCCCGCTGTGCTTTGAACACACGGTTGGCATCTGTTGTGAAAATTGAGCTTGAAAGACCATACGAGACGCCATTGTTCACTTCGATGGCTTCTTCAAAACTCTTCACCGGAATGAGAGAGATAACAGGCCCAAAGATTTCTTCCTGAGAAATGCGCATATCTGCTGTGCAGTCCGTAAACAGGGTTGGTGCGAAATAATGCCCGTTTATATATTTGCCGCCATCAAGCACATAACCGCCGGCAACGAGCTTGGCCCCTTCTTCCTTGCCGATCTGAATATATTTTTCGATTTTTTCAAGACCAGCCTTGTTGATAATCGGCCCGACTGTATTTGACTCATCCAAGCCGTCGCCGATGGTCAATTTTTCGATTTCAACGAGCAGCCGCTCCTCGAGCTGTTCTTTCACGTCTTCATGAACAATTACCCTGCTTGCCGCTGTACAGCGCTGGCCGCTTGTGCCATAAGCGCTCCAGAGAATGCCTTCCACTGCCAGATCAAGATCGGCATCGTCCATGACCGTAATCGCATTTTTACCACCCATTTCAAGTGAAACTTTTTTCAACTGCTTGCCGCATTCGCTTGCAATATTGCGGCCGGTGTCATTGGATCCGGTAAATGAAATGACCCTGATATCATCATGGTGCACCATCGCATCACCGACCTGTGAGCCTTTACCATATACCACATTCATGATGCCTTTGGGCAGTCCTGCTTCCTCAAGAATCTTCGCCAGTTCAAAGGCCATGATTGGCGTTTCAGTCGCAGGCTTCCAGATAACCGCATTGCCCGCAACGATGGCCGGGAATGACTTCCAGGTAGCAATCGCAATCGGGAAATTCCACGGTGTGATGATGCCGACAACGCCAACCGGTGCACGCTGGCTCATCGAAAACTTATTCGGAAGCTCCGCCGGCGTGGTATGACCAAACAGGCGGCGCCCCTCTCCTGCCATGTAAAACGCCATATCAATGCCTTCCTGCACTTCACCGCGTGCCTCTTCCAGCACTTTTCCGTTTTCCATCGTCAGCAGCTGCGAAAGCCGTTCCTTCCGCTCTTTCATTAACTGGCCGACTTTAAACAATACCTCTGCCCTTTGTGGCGCAGGTACCAGTGCCCATTCCTTTTGCGCTTTTTTCGCAGCTTCCACTGCATTATTGACAGCCCCGCCATCTGAGAGGGGAACATTTACGACTGTTTCACCGTTCGCCGGATTGATCACCTCAGCGGATTGACTGGTTTCCTCCCATTTTCCGTTAATAAAATTGTTCAGTTTTTTTGTCTCAAGCAAACTTTGAGCCATATGTTATACCTCCTAAAATTGATGATAAATACTATTTTTTAGCACGATTACGGATTTGTGCAATCGTGGATGAAACGGAAATATGCTCCTTTTCAGCCATAATTTCAATGACTGCCGGCATATTTTTTTGCAGTGCTGCATCAAACACTTCAGCAAATTGATCGGCTGTTTTCACCAAATACCCATCAGCCCCGACACTTTCAGCCAAATCTTTGAATGAAACACTTCCTAAATCAGTACCGATGACTTTTTCAGGATAGTGCATTTCCTGATGCATCCGGATTGTCCCGTACATTTGATTGTTAAACACGAGACTGATGACCGGAATCTGGTATCTGACTGCGGTTTCCAGCTCTTGCATGGTCATCATGAATCCGCCGTCACCAGCCAAAGCGATGACCGGTTTATCCGGCAGGGCAAGTTTTGCCCCGAGTGCCCCCGGAAGACCATACCCCATAGCACCTGAAGTCGGTCCCACATACGTATGTTTCTCCTTAAACGGATAAAAAGCGTGCAGCCAGCCTGCAAAGTTACCGGCATCATTGGTGAGCAGTGCGTTATCAGGCAATAAGCCCGCCATCATTGCCACTATATGTTTGTTGATCACATCTTTATGCGAAACATCCAGACTGCTGACTTCCTCAAAAGCACACCGGCGTTCGTTCACCCAATTTTTCCAGCCCACCTGGATATCCATGCCTTCCAACGCCTTTAGCGCTTTTTCTCCATCCGCGACTATCCCGGCATCAGGACTGTAAACCTTGCCAATGATGTCATAACTGATATCGATGTGAATCAGTTTTTTCTCTGGCGTCAGGATCTGATAATCCTGTGTGGTCACCTCTGATAGCCGTGTGCCGATTGCCATGACAACATCCGCTTCCTTCACGGTCTGCAGGATATTTGGGCTGGTTCCCAGTCCAAGGTGTCCCGCATATAATGGATGATTGTTTGGAAACACGTCCTGTCTGCGAAATGCTGCAATAACAGGCAGATGGTATTTTTCAGCAAAAGACAAAAGAGCATCTTCAGCTTCTGAAGCTTTCACACCCCCGCCGGCAATGATCAGCGGTTTTTCTGCTGCATCAAGCAGCTCTTTAACTTGTGTGATTTCTTCTTCGGCTGGAACAGGCTTCGGTTTCACAGCGGGCGGCCCAAACGTCATCTCCGCCTCAGCTGGCAGGATGTCCTCCGGCAATGACAGGACAACCGGGCCCGGTCGTCCTGTCCGGGCTATGCGGAATGCCCGCTGCACAATCTCTGCCATGCGTTCCGGGTCTTTCACTTCAACAGCCCACTTGGCGGTATGCTGAAAATACTGGTCCAGATCAATTTCCTGAAAGCCTTCCCTGCCGCGGAACTTGCTGTGCACCTGCCCCAGAAAAACAACCATTGGCGTGGAGTCCTGATAAGCGGTATGAACACCGATGGAAAGGTTTGACGCACCCACACCGCGTGTGGCCATAACAACACCGGGTTTTAGGGATGACTTGGCATACCCTTCTGCCATAAATGCTGCACCGCTTTCATGCCTTGTCGATATCAATCTGATGGAGGCTTCATCGTGCAGTGCATCCATTAAAGGCAGGTAACTTTCGCCGGGAACACAGAACGCATCACTTATCCCCTCTATTTTCATACACTCCACAATTGCCTGTGCTGCGGTCATCGTTTTGGTTTTTCTGGGTTTCACTGTCGTTTTCATCTAACTGGTCACCTCCTTTAAATTCAACTGGCTCATACGGTCGATGACGTCATCCAATCGTTCAGTTGTAACCGTAAGCGCCACCCTGAAGTACCCTTCCCCCCGTGAACCAAACGCATTTCCGGGGGTGACAATCACACCCGCTTCGTGCAGCAATTTATTTGCAAACGACATCGACGTAAAGCCGTCCGGCACTTTTGCCCAAAGAAAAATTGTGCCATTCGGTTTATCAGCCTTGATACCAAGCTTTTCGAACGCTTTATAAAGTTTCTCCATGCGTTGCTGATAAACAGTGTTATGTTTTTGAACTTCCGAAAAATCACTTCGCAGTGCAGCAGCGGCAGCTTTTTGAATCGGCAAAAACTGGCTTGAATCAATATTGCTTTTAAATGCTGCCAATGCATTAATGACTTCTTTGTTACCGACAAGATAGCCTATCCGCCAGCCTGTCATGTTAAAGCTCTTCGACAGGGAACCAAACTCCACTGCGCATTCTTTAGCATCAGGAATTTGCATCACACTAGGTGCTTTATAACCATTAAATGTAATCATGTCATACGCTGCATCATGCACAAGCAGCATTTGATTTTCCCGGGAAAATGCAATCGCTTTCAAAAATGTGTCATAACTAATCGTAGCTGCTGTCGGGTTGCCCGGATAGTTTAATAGCATTAATTTTGCCTGATTGATAGATTCTTGGTCCACATAATCATATAGCGGCACATAACCATTTGCGTCATCCAGCGGCAGTGCCGTACTCTTCCCGCCGGCTAAATGTACAGCCGTTCCATAAACTGGATATCCGGGATCTGGAATCAGCACAGTATCCCCGGGGTTGATGGTTGCATGCATCAGATTGGCAATCCCTTCTTTTGATCCGATCACAGCGAGCACTTCCGTCTCCGGGTCCAAGTCGACATCATACTGTTTTTTATAAAAGTGGGCAACCGCTTCTTTGAATTCTTTAGCACCGCTATATGTGGAATAGCGATGATTGGCAGGAATTTTTGATTCCTCGGCCAGCCGGTCAACAATAAAATCAGGTGTCGGCAAATCCGGTGCGCCAATTCCCAAATCAATCACATCAACACCGTCCGCCTGAAGTTCCTTTTTCTTCTTCTGAAATTCGGAAAATAAATATGGCGGTAAATTGCTCACTTTATCAGAAACAAAAGACATCCCATATCCCCCTATTTCATTTTGTGAAATGCCATTTCATTAATCTGATGTAAGTGTAAATCACCGTCTGAAAAATTGCAACTGTCGCTAAATATTTTCTTTTATATAATTCAAGCTTTTAGAAGCCCGCTCAAGGTCCTGTGCTCGCGCCCATGTTTTCATTCTGGCGCCCATACTAATACTCGATGCCAGTGTTAAAATTCTTTTTTTCTGCCAGTAAAATGATTAAACATTCCAAACATCTCAGTTGACTGTTATGATTAAGGAAATCCATCAATTCTTTTAAACGGGGTGCTATGATGAATACCGAAAAAGCGTATGCGGCTTATTTGGACCAGCAGGATGAGCTGGCAAATTTCCGGGATGAATTTTATATACCTGAAAATACCATTTATATGGACGGCAATTCACTTGGACTGTTGTCAAAACGGGCGGAGCAGGCCGTTGATGACATGATGGCTTCGTGGAAAACATATGCCATTGACGGATGGACAAATGGCAATGAACCGTGGTATTACCTGTCCGAAAAGCTGGGCGCGGTGACGGCTCCGTTAATCGGTGCCAGTCCTGAGGAAGTCGTTGTTACCGGATCGACGACCACTAACCTGCATCAGCTCACCGCCAGTTTTTATCAACCTGAGGGAAAGAAAACTAAAATACTTGCAGATACATTGAACTTTCCGTCTGATATTTATGCGCTGAAAAGTCAATTGAAGCTGAAAGGCTATAATCCGGATGAACACCTTATACAAGTCGAAAGCAATGATGGCAATATGCTCGACACAAAGGACATTATCGATGCGATGGCCGACGATGTTGCCCTCATCGTCCTTCCCGGTGTCTTGTACCGGAGCGGCCAAGTGCTCGATATGAAAACATTGACGGATGAAGCACATAGACGCGGGATTCCAATCGGCTTCGATCTTTGCCACTCTATCGGATCGGTTCCGCACCAATTATCAAAATGGGGTGTCGACTTTGCATTTTGGTGCACGTATAAACATTTGAATGCAGGCCCCGGAAGTGTCGCGGGACTATATGTGAACCGGAAACATTTTGGCCGCGAACCCGGGCTTGCCGGATGGTTCAGTTCATCAAAGGAGAAACAATTTGATATGGAGCATACACTCACACCCGCTCAAGATGCAGGCACTTATCAGATCGGCACACCGCATCTGTTAAGTGCTGCACCACTGCTTGGTTCGTTAGAGATGTTCGCACAGGCTGGAATTGACAACATCCGCCAGAAATCACTCCAGCTCACGCAATATTTTATAGAACTGCTGGAAACTGAGCTGACCGATTACGGATTTACAATCGCCAACCCAAGAAAAACTGAAGAACGCGGCGGACATATCTACCTTGAACACCCGGATGCTGCACGCATTTGCAAGGCTTTAAAAGCAGACGGGGTCGTACCTGATTTTCGCAAGCCGAACGGTATCCGCCTGGCGCCTGTCGCACTGTATAACAGCTTTACAGAGGTATGGAAGACCATTCAAATACTGAAAACAATCATGAACGAGGAGCGTTATAAACAATATGAAAACGAAAGGGGTATCATTGCCTGATGGGACATGTAAAATGGATCGATATTTCACAGCCGCTCACAAATGATATGGCCCACTTCCCCGGTGACACGCCATTTAACTACGAGCTGACGTTTACAAAACAACACACCGGATCAGTGAACGTCGGACAAATTACCGGCAGTGTCCACACCGGCACACACATTGACGCGCCGTACCACTATGATTCCGGCGGTAAGACAGTTGATCAATTGGATATTAATCTGTACATCGGCGAGGCTGTCGTCATTGATGTCAGCCACACCAAGAAAATAACGGCCGAAACACTAAAACCGTTTAACCTGGATGGCGCAACACGTGTTTTGCTGCATACGTCACTGCCGAATAACCCGAAACATTTTCCCGATCAAATGCCAGAGCTTGACCCCAGTGTTGCGGCATTTCTTCACGAACATGACGTCAATCTGATCGGTGTTGATTTGCCTTCTGTCGATCCGCCTGAAAGTAAGGATCTTGCTGCACACCATGCACTCTATGACAAGAACATTTTCATTCTGGAAAACCTGATGCTTGATCACGTCAAGCCTGGACGCTATGAACTTGTTGCACTGCCGCTCGCGATTGATGGTGCTGACGGCAGCCCGGTCCGTGCTGTGCTGAGGTCAATTAAAAAACAGGAGGCGAACTGACATGAGCAATAATCCATTCGAACAGGAAAAAGGAATTCATACCGACTTCAAGGAAAAAATGACCTATGGGGATTACTTGCAGCTCGACAACCTTTTGGACAGCCAAAAACGGCTTTCCAGCCATCATGATGAAATGCTGTTTATCATCATTCATCAAGTAAGCGAACTTTGGATGAAACTGATTATCCACGAAACGAGAGGCGCTATTCAGGCGATCGAACAGGATAATCTGAGAGCTTCGTTTAAAATGCTTGCGCGCGTCTCAAAAATACAGTCGCAAATCATTCATGCCTGGGATGTGCTGGCAACCCTGACACCTGCCGAGTTTCTGGAGTTCCGCGATAAACTCGGAAATGCGTCAGGATTCCAGTCATACCAGTACCGTCTGGTTGAATTTGTTTTAGGCTATAAAACACCGCATATTTTAAAAATTTATGTAAAGAATCCGGAAGTTTATGCGATTTTGGAGGAAGCTTACTACAAACCGGGACTTTATGATGTTGCCATCCAGGCTTTGGCCCGGCATGGATTTGACATTGATCGGGAAATCCTCGATCGTGATTTTTCCAAAACATACGAAAAGAATGCTTCAGTCGAGAAAGCTTGGATGGACGTGTACCGTGATGTATCAGTATATTGGGAACTATATGAGCTGGCGGAAAAGCTGGTCGATATTGAAGACTGGTTCCAGCAGTGGCGTTTCCGGCATATGAAAACGGTGGAACGGATCATCGGACATAAAATAGGCACCGGCGGCTCATCAGGTGTCGGTTATTTGAAACAGGTGCTCAATCACTATTTCTTCCCGGAATTATGGGAGCTTCGGACCAAAATATAATCCAGTTCAGTATGTGATTGTGGCCGATGCCAAAAATGGTATATAATATTGGTTACATTTTTAAAGTGGAGAGGAGTCAATTATGCGTGATCATTGGTCTTCCAGAATTGGTTTTATTTTATCATCAGCAGGAGCGGCAATTGGGCTAGGGGCTATATGGAAGTTCCCATACATGACCGGGATGAATGGGGGCGGTGCCTTTTTCCTGCTTTTTATTGCATTTACGTTAATCATCGGTCTCCCCTTGCTGATCACCGAATTTGTCATCGGCCGCGGAGCCCAAAAGGAAGCCGTCAGTGCCTTCAAAAAGCTCGCTCCCGGCAGCGGCTGGTCAATCATCGGCTATTGGGGCGTCGCCGGCTCGTTTATCCTATTGTCATTTTACAGTGTTGTCGGTGGCTGGGTACTCATTTATAGTATGATGTCACTGTTTGGCTCCATCATTTCCGACAATACCAATTATGAACAGTTATTCGGCACGATTACCGGCAATCCGCTTATCGCCATTTCCGGACATGCCCTGTTTTTAATCCTCGCTGTCATTATTGTTTCATTTGGGATTAAAGAGGGGATTGAAAAAGCCAGCAAAGTGATGATGCCATTATTATTTATTTTCTTTATTATACTGGTTGCTCGGTCCGTTACCTTTGAAGGCGCGGCTGAAGGTTTAAAATTCTTCCTGCAGCCGGACTTTTCCAAAATGACAGCTGAAGGTATCTTGTATGCACTCGGCCAGTCCTTCTTTGCCCTGGCAGTCGGTTTTTCAGTGATGGTAACATACAGTTCTTACCTTAAAAAAGATGTGAGCCTGCCCTTTTCAGCGGCTTCTGTTTCAATTATGAACATTTTTGTTTCACTTTTAGCCGGGCTGGCCATTTTTCCTGTCGTCTTTTCATTTGGACTGGAGCCGACGGAGGGACCCGGACTGCTATTCATGGTGCTGCCAGCCGCATTTGCACAAATGCCGCTCGGTGAAGTGTTTCTTAGTTTATTCCTGCTATTATTTTTGTTTGCCATATTTACATCGGCATTCAGCATGCTCGAGATTATGACATCCGCTGTCACTGCCAGAAAGAACTATTCTCGGACCAAAGTCGCCTGGGTTTCCGGTCTGATTGTTTTCATTGCGGGGATTCCTGCTGCATTGTCTTCCAGTACGCTGGCAAACTTTAAGATTTTTGGGAAGACCGTTTTTGACGCCAGTGACTTTCTTGTCAGTAATATAATGCTCCCGGGCGGATGTTTGCTGATGGCGTTATTCGTCGGGATCAGGATGGATCGTACGTTGATGAAACAGGAATTTTCCTATGGCAATAATCTGTCATCCGGAGCATACCAGCTCTGGTTTCAAATTATGCGCTGGCTCGTGCCGCTCACGATTGTTATCGTATTTTTAAATTCATTAGGGATCATTTAGGTGCCGGAAGTCTGCATTGCAGGCTTCCTTTTATCTCGGCTGCTGAAACCAAAGCAAAATGATTGGGCCTTTAATTGTGAACTTTAGCATTTGGGGTTAATCCTTTTCAAAACAGGGAATTTTACTATGTAAAGGAGGTTATTACATATGGCTGATAAAATTGTTATTGTCGGGGGTGTTGCGGGCGGAGCCAATGTTGCAGCCCAAATCCGCAGAAATGATAACGAATCGGGTATAACGTTGTTTGATAAAGGTGAACAGGTGGCTTTCTCAACATGCGGCATGCCGTATTATATCGGCGGTGTTGTTGATAAACGAGAGCATCTGCTTGTCAGCAGTGATAAAATCGCAGGCAAATTTGACATTAACCTGCAGACCAATACCGAGGTCATCGCCATCGACCGGGAACACAAACAGCTTACTTACCAGGATTCCACGGGGGAGCACCAGACTTCCTATGATAAACTGATCCTTTCGCCTGGCGCTTCCGCCAAAAAACCCGAACTTGAAGGAATGAATGACAAACGGACATTCACCTTGCATAGTATACCGGACATGGATGCGATTGAACATTATATTGAAACGGATAAACCTCAGAATTGCGCCATTGTCGGTGCCGGTTTTATCGGTCTGGAAATGGTGGAAAATATGCAGGCACGCGGGATTGACTGTACAATCATCGACCGCAATGAACAGGTTATGAAGCTGGTTGATGCAGATCAGGCTTGCATTATCGAAGACCATCTGAAAGCGAAAAATGTTCGGCTTTTGCTGGATGATGGGCTCGAATCATTTTCCAGCAACGGTGCTACACTCAACTTAACAAGCGGGAAAAGTGTTCAGGCTGACATGACCATCATGGCAGTCGGCATTAAGCCGAATACGAAGCTTGCCGGTGAAAGCGGACTGGAGATTGGCGAAACAGGTGCCATTAAGGTAAATGACTATATGCAGACGAACGATCCTGATATTTACGCTCTGGGTGATGCGATTCAGACAAACGATCTGCTGACGGGGGAACCAAGACATGTTGCGCTCGCGGGTCCGGCACACCGCCAGGCTTTTATTCTTGTTAACCACCTTCAGGGAGACTGCACTCCATATGCAGGTATTCAAGGCACAGCTATTTTCAAAGTGTTTGATTTGAGTGCAGGCGCTGCAGGGCTTAATAAAGCCGTCTTAAATCATTTGGGCATCAACTACAAAGAAGCGGCTCATGAAGCTCTGTCACATGCCGGATATTATCCCGGAGCGGAAAAAATCAGCTTAAAAGTCTTGTTTGATGCTGAAAATGGGCGCATATACGGTGCTCAGGCTGTTGGCAGAGAAGGCGTGGATAAACGTCTGGCGGTATTGGCAACAGCTATGAAAGCAAAAATGACCGTCTATGATCTTTCGGAGCTGGAACTGGGCTATGCTCCGCCATATTCATCGCCAAAGGACCCGATTAACATCCTTGGTTATAAAGCAGCAGGCATGCTAGAAGCATAACTTAAGATTAGTTGCCCTCTGCTCCAATCAACGCCATGATGGCGCAGGAAATACACGAAGATTCCAGCGGGAGGAAAGGCCTCGGTGAGACCCCGCGGAACAGAGTTCGAGGAGGCTCATCAGCCGCCCGCGGAAAGCGAAGTTTATTTTCGGAGCGGTGTCTTTTCACTTTAAACTAATGGTCAGTAACCCTTCAAAATACGGCGGCTAACTGTCCCTAAATGTCCGAAGCTGTTCAACTAACATTCATCATGGAAAAGAGCCCAACGTAAAGAAGCACCGGCGAACGGCGCTTCTTTTTAAACAACTATTAAAATCCTTCATCAAAACGGTAGATTAATCGGAATTTGTCTTCGTCCGACAGAGCCGATACATGGACTCTGACATCATGTCCAAAAAACACTTCATCATCTGTCATCGCAACAACCATTGCCTTTGTCTCGTTTTTAATATCATAATAAATATCTCCAACAACCGGAGAATCTCCCCCGTCATCACCGGAAATCTGTGGCGATTCATCTTCGGCGAGCTGCACTTCTGAAACAAGTGTTTTGTCGTAATAAGCTATATCTTCACTATCTTCCGTCTTTCCAGGAACCAATACAACATATTCACTGTGTTTCACACCGTTATCCCGTGTTGTGACAACATTTCCATCTTCCACATTGTCGACCTTTTCAATTTCGTTTAGTGAATAATGATCGAGAAAATCCGGTGCCGGCTTGATAATTAAGATATAATCGCCTTGCTCAGGTATCTTGTTTTTATCAATTGTGTAGCGTTTCCCGTAAAAAATAAATGAATCATTATGTTTTGGCTTGCATGGTTCAATGTTGCTGGCCCTTGTTATGTCCTGCTGCATATCCTTTAAACGGTAAAGGTGTACAGATTGCTTGAACATAGGTTTCACGGAATACACCTTATGCAGCTCATTCTTATAATAGACAAATTGTCCCTTTCTGACTTGAAACAGCTTCATTCTCTTACCTCCTTCGATATTATAGATTATAACACTTTTATTTTCCGCAATACGATACAAATTAAACATAAAATTGATGAATATACAAATTTATACATTAATTTTTAAAAATTAGTGCTTAAACGATTAGCTTTTCAACTCCTCTGCCAGAAGTGAAAGCTCTTCCCAGCGTTCCATTTTCGCTTCCAGTTTCTCCTCGATTGCCTGCTGTTCCTTATAAAGCTCCTGTACTTTTCCGGCATCGCTTCCGGCACCGGCTATCCGCTCCTGAAGATTTTCAAGCGCGGTCTCCAGTTCTGTTATATCATCTTCAATTGTTTCCCATTCCAGTTTCTCATTATAGGACATTTTCTTTTTTCGGGCCAGTTTTTGTTCAGGCTTTCTTGACGGTTTTCGTTCGTGCTGTTTTTGCTCTTCTTTTTCCCGGTCCAAAAATTCGCTGTAGTTGCCGTAGAAATGTTCAATCGGTTTATGTTCTTTAAAAACAAGCATATGATCAACGACCCGATCGAGGAAATATCGGTCGTGCGATACTGTGATGACAACGCCCGGAAATTGATCCAAATATTCTTCAAGGACGCCCAGCGTCTGTGTATCCAGGTCATTGGTTGGCTCATCCAGCAGCAGAACGTTTGGTTCCGACATAAGAACCTTCAGCAAATAAAGACGGCGCCGTTCCCCGCCGGACAATTTCCGGATATAATTCCATTGTTCACGGCGCGAGAATAAAAATCGCTCCAGCATTTGTTCCGCCGTAATGACATCACCATTCTTTGTATGGACAACCTCGGCAACTTCCCGGATATACTCGATAAGCCGCTTATCCCCATCAAGTTCTTCAGCACCCTGCGTATAGTAGCCGATTTTGACAGTTGGCCCGACTTCAATTTCGCCTTTATCAGGTGTGGTCCGTCCGGCTATGATATTCAAAAGCGTTGTTTTTCCCGAGCCGTTCGGCCCCACAATCCCGAGACGATCTCCCGGGACGACCAGAAAATCAAAATCCTCTATCAGCTGTCCGGAACCGTAACTTTTTTCAATCCCCTCAAGCTCGATCACTTTTTTGCCAAGCCGTGTGGCTCCTGCCTCAAAAGACACATCCCGGGATTCAGTATCAAATGTTTGCTTTTGCATTTCCTGAACCCGTTCAACGCGTGCTTTTTGCTTGGTCCCGCGTGCTTTCGGTCCCCGCTTCAGCCAGGCAAGTTCACGGCGCAATGTATTCCGTTGCTTTTCTTCATAGCTTCTTTCCAGTGCTTCCCGTTCCGCTTTTTTCTCCAAAAACAATTCATAGTTGCCGTCATAAGTATAAAGATTGCCTTTATCCAACTCGAAAATCTGATTAGTGACCCGGTTCAAAAAGTAACGGTCGTGCGTTACAAGCATCAGTGCACCCTTGTATGATGCCAAATGCTTCTCCAGCCAGTCGACCGTCTCATTATCAAGATGGTTAGTCGGTTCATCAAGTATCAGCAAATCCGCGGGCTGAATCAGTGCTTTTGCCAGGGCCACACGCTTTTTCTGACCGCCTGACAGCTCCTCCGTACTTTTATGAAATTCCGTTATTCCCAGTTTGGTAAGGATTGTTTTAGCGGCTGTATTGGCTTCCCACGCTTCATGTTCGTCCATTTGCTGCTGTTTCTCCAGCAGCTGCTCCTGAACTTTTTCATTTTCGGGATCATGCTGCAGCTTAAGCAGCACCTGCTCATATTCGCGCATAACTTTCATGATGGCCGCTTCCCCGTAATAAATTTGCTCGATCACATTCAGTCCGGGTTCCAGTTCAGGCTCCTGGGCTAAATATTCAATGTGATAGTGTTTTGCATGATTAATGGTGCCTTTTTCCACTGTATCAATTCCAGCTATCACTTTCAGTAATGTTGATTTACCGGTTCCGTTAACACCTATCAGGCCGATCCGGTCATTTGGTTTAATGATACACGAAATATCATTCAGTAATGTTTTGTCGCCATAAGATTTATATAAATTTTCAACCGTGAGCATGATATTACCTTCCTATTGTTGAATCTTCATCGTTACTCTGTTTCTTAATCAGCTGCTTGATTAAAATGACAATTAAGAATAAGAGCCAGGATGTGGCAGCATAAAAAATAAGCTTACTTAACTGATTCATTTCCTGAAAAATGACCGCCATCCCTGTCCAGATAAGACCTACTACGACGATTTGATAGACTAATCCCTTAATTGTAATTGCCTCCAGACATCATATCTTCTACTCCCAGTGTATCTTATTGAGGGCGACTATGCCATTACGAAAGCTTGGTAGCCTAACAGCGGTAAACTGCTGATAAACTTAGTGGAATACACCGATAAAAGACTATTTCGGTCCGATAGCGAACGGACACGCTTGTTGCCCAGCCAGGTCATGCTAACATGCCCGATCAGCCATTCAACTCCCTGACAACATTAGCTGTTTCAATCGCCGCAGCAGCTGCTTCCGATCCTTTGTTGCCGGCTTTAGTCCCAGCGCGTTCAATCGCCTGCTCAATCGTTTCAGTCGTCAGCACACCAAAGATAACCGGTTTACCGGATTGCATCGCGGCATTGGATATCCCTTTGGCGGCTTCACTGCATACATAGTTGAAATGCGGCGTTGAACCGCGGATAACCGCCCCGAGTGTCACAACAGCATCATATTCGTTCCTGGCCGCCATTTTCCCGGCAGCCACAGGAATCTCAAATGCGCCCGGCACCCAAGCAATATCAATATTTTCTTCTTTGACGTCATGCCGTTTCAGGGTATCAACCGCACCTCCCAGCAACTTGCTCGTAATGAAATCATTAAACCGTGCTGCAACAATGCCGATTTTCAAGTCTGAACCGACAAGGCTTCCTTCAAATGTTTTACCCAAATTGATCATCTCCTATATTGATTATTAAGCATTCTGGCTAAATATGAAGGGGCTTAGTCATTATGAAAACTGAATAAATGTCCCATTTTTTGATATTTCGTGTGCATGTAGTGTTCATTTTCCGTGGTTGAACCCATCTCAATCGGTACACGTGCGTCGATTTGAATGCCGTGAGACTGAAGCCCCCGCATTTTTTCTGGATTATTGGTCAAAAGGTTTACTTTTGCTGCACCTAAATCCTTCAAGATCTGAGCACTGATATCATATTCACGCATATCCGGAGCAAACCCCAGCTGTTCATTCGCTTCAACTGTATCCATTCCTGAATCTTGCAGCTGATAGGCACGCAATTTGTTAATCAGCCCGATTCCGCGACCTTCCTGACGCATGTACACGAATACACCGGTACCTGCTTCATTAATTTTATTTAAGGCTTCATGTAGCTGCGACCCGCAATCACAGCGATGGGAACCAAACACATCACCGGTCAGGCACTCTGAATGCACTCTGGCCAAAACGGACTCTTTCGCATGAACATCACCCTTCACGAGTGCGATATGTTCCTTATCATCCAAATCATTCGTGTAACCATACACGTTAAACGTGCCAAACTCAGTCGGAAGCGTCGTTTCCACAGCCCGTCTGATATGCACTTCATGCTGTTTGCGGTAAGCCATCAGATCAGCTATCGAGATCAGCTTCAGATCAAATTCATCGGCCATTTTACGTAAATCCGGTACCCGCGCCATTGTGCCGTCGTCTTTGATAACTTCACAAATGACACCTGACGGGAAGGCATCGCTCAATTCTGCCAGATCAACAGAAGCCTCTGTATGGCCCTGACGCGTTAAAACACCGCCGTCTTTGGCAATCAACGGGAAAACATGACCGGGCTGCTTAAAATCATCTTCATTAACTTCCGAATCAAGCAGCGCCCGGATTGTTTCAGATCGATCATCAGCACTTATCCCCGTTGTTGTATCTTTGTGATCTATACTGACAGTAAACGCTGTTCCAAAGGGATCGCTGCTTTGACTTGTCATCATCGGCAGTTTTAGTCTTTCGGCTAAATCCGATTTAATCGATGTACATACAAGTCCCTTTCCATGCGTGATCATAAAATTGATAACATCCGGTGTCGCTTTTTCCGACAGTGCCACCAGGTCACCTTCATTCTCCCTGTCCTCATCATCAACGACAATCACCGGTTTTCCTGCTTTCAAATCGTTTACAGCTTCATTGATATTATGAAACACCTTGTCCACTTCCTTCGCTCTTAAAGTCAATTGTCATAATGCTGCTGACTAAGCATGTTTTTCACATGTTTGGCCAGCATGTCACATTCAATATTCACGATGTCGTTTTTACCTTTATCACCCAAAATCGTCTCGGATACTGTATGGGGAATGAGCGATAACGTGAACGTGCTGCCGCTGATGCCGAACACCGTCAGGCTGACGCCATCGACTGCGACGGAGCCTTTCATGATGAAATAAATCGCCAGTTCGTCCGGCATTTCGACATCATAATATATTGCATTTTCCTTTTTTTCTTTACGGACAATCGTGCCGACACCATCGACATGGCCAGAAACAAAATGGCCACCAAACCTGCCATTTGCAGACATCGAACGTTCAAGATTCACATTCGATCCTTCCGCCAGCATCTGAAGGGAAGTTGCTTTCATTGTTTCCGGCATGACATCCACCTCAAAGCTTGTATCCGAAAAGGCCGTCACGGTCAGGCAGATACCGTTAATCGAAATGCTGTCACCGACTTGGACGTCTTCCAGCACGTTTGCCGATTCGATTGTCATCTGAATTGATTTTTCGGAAACCTGTTTTATTTGTTTGATGGTTCCTTTTTCTTCAATAATTCCTGTAAACATCTGTATTGTCCTTTCGCGGTTCCGCTATGATTTTAATGTCCCTGCCAATCATTTCCACATTTGTTATATCCAGCGGCACTGTTTCTGTCATACGCTTAAAGCCGTTGCCTGCAATCGATGACGGGGCATCTTTTCCACCAATCAATTTTGGGGCCACGTATTGCACAAGCTGATTGATTTTCCCGCTTTCCAGAAAAGAACCATTCACTGCAGCACCGCCTTCCACGAATAATGACATGATCTTTTGATTCCCCAAATAATTGAGCACAGTGCCGGGATCCAATGACTCAAGCGGAATAATGCTCACACCGCTCTTTTCTCGAAAAGGCTCCACTTGCTCTTCTGTGATATTTTGCTCAGTGAAAATCCATGTAACAGCTTGTTGATCATTGACGACATACGCATCCATTGGCGTACGGAGACCATTGTCAAGAATGATGCGCAGCGGGTTCTTTCCGCCATTCGGGGTACGTGCTGTCAGGCTCGGATTGTCAGCGATGACTGTATTCACGCCCGCCAGAATCGCATCGTGGGTATGACGATACTGATGGACATCGCTCCTTGCCTCTTCACTGGTCACCCATTTGCTGTCACCCGTATGTGTTGCCGTTTTCCCGTCCAGGCTGACAGCAGACTTCATCGTGACGTAAGGTGTTTTTGTTCGGGCGAAATGGAAAAAATACTTGTTTACTGCCGCTGCTTCTTTTTGCAGCACACCCAATTCAACATGGACACCTGCTGTTTTCAATTTTTCAATCCCGCGTCCGGCGACTTTTTCATTCGGATCCTTTATGGCAATGACCGCCCGGCTTATCCCCTTTTCAATGATCAAATCAGCACAAGGCGGTGTTTTTCCGTGATGGCTGCATGGTTCCAGTGTGACATATATAGTGGCACCTTTTGCTCGTTCTCCAGCCATTTGGAGCGAATGAACTTCTGCATGCATCGCCCCCGCCTTTAAATGTGCGCCTAAGCCCAGGACCTCCCCATTTTTGACAACCACTGCACCTACCGGAGGATTCGGACTTGTTTGTCCTGAAACAGATCTGGCCAGGTTAAGTGCCATTTGCATATAATGTTCGTCGTTCATAGCTGTTTCCTCCTTGTAAAAAACCGCCGGGATTTAAGCAAAAACCCTTCAATTTAGGTATTAAAAAAGCCCCTGAATTCGCTTCAGAGGCATAAGGACAGAATTTTAATCATATCGTTTGTTGTTCGAACAGACCAAGCATATTGCAACGGAAAAAGAAGCCAGCTGCATACACTTGTCCCTGTATTAAACGATTTGAAAAAATCCCTTCTCCCATCCAGACTGTCACTGTCGGTTCCGGAGTTTCACCGGATCCACCGCTTGGCTAAAAACCGCACGGGTAGCGGACTCGGAAGCTATGCCTCATCACCGCCGATTGGGAATTTCACCCGACCCCGAAGGAATATTTGCATTCAGTATTTGAATTTTTTATAGTATAGCACTTTCTGACTCAATAATGCAAAAAATACTTT
>NZ_DATGTT010000018.1:0-60961 GCF_035301675.1 Lentibacillus sp.
AACCCATCCTACATGTATGTTTCCCCTCTTTTTTCCAAATGCTAGCCATATACTTATCCAAAAAGGAGCACCCGCCATGTATCGCATCCTGATTAGCATTATTGCCCTTGCCGCGCTCGCAGCCGTGCCCGCAGCGGCTGAGTCCGTACATAAAAATACCGAAAAAGAAGCCGTCATCATTGAAGTGGGCGGCAATCCCAGCGAGCACAAATCATATCTTAACACCTATCACCCGTATATCGAAGTGGTGCATACATATGACACGCTTTTCAATGGTCTGGCACTGAAAGCAGAGCCCGATCGGTTTGAACAGATCGAGTCACTTGATTTCATAAAAGCGGTTCATCCCGTGGCAACGTATGAAACACAGATCGGCCAGATTGAGTCTTTAAATAAAAATGAAAACAGTGTCATCCCGGCAGCGCTTAACACTACATCCTATACGGGAAAAGGAGTCCAGATTGCGGTGATCGATACGGGAATTGACTACGAGCACCCCGATCTTGCCGACGCTTACGCCGGCGGATATGACGTGGTCGACCTCGATGATGATCCGATGGAAACAACGGCTGAACAAGGGATGCCGACACAGCACGGGACGCATGTGGCGGGGATTATTGCTGCAGATGGCGAGCTGCAGGGAGTGGCTCCTGATGCGGACATTTTTGCCTATCGTGCGCTTGGCCCCGGCGGAATGGGGACTTCAGTACAGGTGCTTGCTGCATTGGAGCAGGCGGTTGATGACGGGGCGGATATTATTAATCTTTCGTTAGGAAACAGTGTCAATGGACCGGATTTTCCGACAAGTGTTGCCGTGAACCGGGCGCAGGACCTTGGTGTGCCGGTCGTGATTGCTAACGGCAATAATGGTCCGGAGAAGTGGACAATCGGCTCACCGGCAACAGCCGCAAACGCGCTTTCCGTTGGTGCCGCATCCAATCCGCAAAGCGTTCCGTATCTGTTTGAATCGCTCGCCAACAAGAAAATTCCGCTGACCGAAATGGCCGGGTCAAAACCATGGGAACTAAAAAAAAGCTATGACGTCGCTGTTTTTGAGGGTGGAAACGTACAGGGGAAAATTGCCCTGATGGAGCGCGGTGAAACACCTTTCTCTGAGATGGCCAAACAGGCAGAGGAAGCCGGTGCGGTTGCTGCCATCATTTATAACAATGAAAAAGGCCGTTTTCGGGGGATGATCCAGAATCATGAAGAACCGATCCAAATCCCTGTCGCCTCAATTTCGCAACAGGATGGCGAATGGCTTATCCAAAACACCCGTAACAACAATCTGTACATGAAAACAAAACATGAGAAAACGAAACAAACGATGGCCGAATTCAGTTCGCGCGGCCCGGTTACAGTGAACTGGGACTTGAAGCCGGAAGTGACTGCGCCGGGCACCAATATTTTAAGCACGGTCCCAGGAGGTTATCGGGAGCTGCAGGGGACGAGTATGGCAGCACCACATGTAACCGGCGCAATGGCACTTCTGATGGAAGCACATCCCGACTGGTCGGCCGAACAGCTGACAGGTGCGTTGAAAACAACTGCAAAACGCATCAGGAATGAACAAGGTAAACCGTTTGCCCCCATTATTCAGGGAGCGGGCGAAATTCAGCCGGAAAAAGCCATCAGGACAGAAACGATTATTGACAAGCCTCTTATGTCATTCGGCAAAATCAGCGGCAATAACGAAACGAAAACACACGCTATGACCATCGAAAATCATTCAAATCAGCAGCAGACGTATACGTTTTCGATACCGAAAAAACAAAAAGGACTGACTTGGAAACTGCCGCAAAGTTTTACGCTGGAAAAAGGGGAAACAAAGAAAATTTCCATCGACTTGGAGGTTATCAGCAGGCAGTTGGATGAAGGTCTTCATCAGGGCTGGCTGACATTGAACGGGGAAGATCAAAAGTATCAGCTGCCATATCTTTTTATCAACAAAACAGCGGACTATCCAAGAGCAATGGGCTTCGAATTTTCGTTGCAGCCATTTTCCGATGATATGTACACTTATCAGCTTTATCTTTCTGAACAGGCGGAAAATGTTGCTGTTACGCTCTACAATCCAGACACACTGATGTATGAACGGACACTGCTGAAGTTTGATGATGTAAAAGTCGGCTTGAATGAAGGGCAGCTTGAACAATCGGAATTGGGCGAGCCCGGACAGTATTTGGCTGTCATCAATGTAAAACTTAATAATGGCGGGATGGTGAGTTATCAGACTAAAATTCATATCCCAAGGTCAAAATCGCCTGGCTAAATATCGACAAATTTGTTCACATAATGTTCATAGAAATCGACCGGGTCTTCCTATATAATAGAAGCTGTTCAAAAAGTGCTGTAAAAATGACACATCGAATTTCGTCGTTGGCTAGTTTCTCCTCGGCTCATGTATCTAAAAGCATACATTCCGCTGCTCGAAACTGCGCCGCATCGAACTTCCCGGGTCCTTTTTATCCCGCATCTAACGGTCAATAACCCGCCAAACGACGGTGGCTAACAGACCTTAAATGCCCGATTCTGTTCAACTAACATTCAGCGGAGAAAGTCATTCCGCTGAATGAAGTTTCACTTTATCCTCCTTTTTGAACACGCACTAATAGAAAGCTAAAAAGGGAAAAAAGCGGTGCGAAATGAAGTGCCGAGGAGCGTGTGGAATTGGCAGCAGATGGCATTTTATTTTATCAACATACTAATTGACAATGGGATATGGCTAATGTAAACTAGCTTAGTGGGAATGGTAGGGGTTTCAAACTTTACATAGATTAAAGGATGTATATTTCACATTAGCTGTGATTTACCTCACTTCTGATATAAGGGCTCATTCCCGCTAAGTGAGCTGATACAGGGGACATTTATCATGCTCGAATTTTTGGGGAGAAGAGTCTAATCATGTCGTATTATGGAATGACGATTAAAAGGCAACGCAAGTGGATGTTTTACTTTCTCGCCGCATTCGTGCTGGGAGCAGGTTTTTCACCATATCCGCGCATTTTCCTCGGGCTTCTGTTAGGAGGGGCTGCGAGTTTCTATAACTTATGGCTGCTGCAGCGCAAGATAGATGCATTTGCAGAGTCGGCTGAAAAGAGCAAGTCGGCAACAGGTCTTGGGACGTTTTCCAGGATGGCATCAGCTGTTTTGGCCGTAATTATTGCACTTCGTTATGACGCCTATTTCGACATGATTTTTGTTATAGTTGGATTAATGACATCTTATCTGGTCATTGTGATAGATTTTTTTATGTCCAAATCTGAAAAATAATGCTTGGAAGAGGGGTGAAGCAAAGTGGATCATGAAGCACCATTAATAGAAGATGTGCTCGGGATATCATGGCTCGATTTTAACTTATCAAACGTACTGATGATAGCTATTGCGTCACTTATCGTATTTGTCCTCTGTGTCCTGGGCGCAAGAAATCTTCAAATGAAGCCGTCGGGTGCACAGAATTTCATGGAGTGGGTCCTTGATTTTGTTAAAGGCATGATCAGCGACACAATGGATTGGAAAACGGGAAAAACATTTCTGCCTTTGGCGCTGACATTGATCACCTACATATTGGTGAGTAACTTGCTCGGTGTTATGACCATGGCGGTATTTGGCGATGAGTTATGGTGGAAGTCGCCGACATCAGATGCCGGTATTACCTTGACACTGGCGGCAATGGTCATCGTTTTGAGCCATTATTACGGCATCAAAGAGCGCGGGGTGAAGGAATATGGAAAGGATTATTTACGCCCGTTCCCGTTGTTTTTGCCGATTAAAATTGTTGAGGAGTTTGCCAATACACTGACGTTGGGTCTCCGTTTATTTGGTAACATTTATGCCGGTGAGGTTCTGCTCGGATTGTTAGCCGGTTTAACATCTACAACGGTGTTGGGATTCTTCGGCGGAGCAATTCCGATGTTAGCGTGGCAAGGATTCAGTCTGTTTATCGGGACCATCCAGGCATTTATTTTCACGATGCTTTCGATGGTTTACATCTCGCACAAGGTATCAAGTGATCACTAGGTTTTATGAATATTGTTAAGTAACCCGTTTCGGCAGCCAGCTGCTGAAACAGGAAATTACTAAAAAACTAATACAATAATTTTTGAGGAGGATTTATATTATGTCTGGAGCATTAGCAGCAGCAATAGCAGTAGGTTTGGCGGCGTTGGGTGCCGGTGTAGGTAACGGTTTGATTGTAAGTCGTACGGTTGAAGGGATTGCTCGTCAGCCAGAGCTGAGAGGTCAGCTTCAAACTACCATGTTTATTGGTGTCGGACTGGTTGAGGCAATGCCGATTATCGCAGTTGTTATCGCACTAATCGTCATGTAACAGAATGGAATTTAAATGATTGTTCAAAAAGGAAGATAACAAGGACCAAGTGTCATTTTTACCGGAATTTTTGAACAACCTCTAAACACGATAATGGCGGAGATCATCTTCACAAAAGAACCTTCGCCGTTGTTTGTACTTCAAGCCTAAACAATCGAACGTTCGATATGTAAAGTGAAAGGAGTGAATTCTGTGCAGGCATTTACCGGGTTAACAATTAACGCTGCAATCGGCGGACTTCAGGTTGGCGATATGCTGACTCAGCTGTTCTTTTTTATTGTCTTAATCCTGTTGGTTCGTAAATTTGCATGGGGTCCGTTAATGAACGTCATGCAACAACGTGAGGACTATGTAACAGGTGAAATTGAAGCTGCCGAAAAAAGCCGTGCTGAAGCTGAAAAGGCACAAACGGAAGCAGCCGAACAATTGAAGCAGACCAAACAGGAAGCACAGCAGATTATTGAAGATGCTAAAAGTGCCGGTACGAAACAAGAACAGGATATTATTGAATCCGCCCGTCGTGAGGCAGACCGCATCAAAGAATCTGCGCAGGAAGAAATTGAAAACGAAAAAGAAAAAGCGATACAGACACTTCAGGACAAAGTCGCTTCTCTATCTGTACTAATTGCCAGCAAAGTGATTGAAAAAGAAATCAGTGCACAGGATCAGGAAGAGCTGATTAATCAATACATCAAAGAGGCAGGAGAGAGCGATGAGTGAAGTAGTTGCCAGCCGCTATGCCGAAGCTCTTTTTCAGATTGGCAATGAAACAGGTAAATTAGAGCAATTGGTTGAGGAATTGCATGTCCTGGAATCGATTTTTGTTGAAAATGAAAAGCTTGTGCCATTCCTGGAACATCCGCGCGTTGATAATGAAAAGAAGAAGCAATTCATTAACGATGTGTTTCAAGGATTTTCAGATGATATTCTGAACACATTATATCTATTGATTGAAAGGCATCGCATTGGAAATGTGCCTGACATTATTAATCATTTTACCCGGATGGTAAACGATGTAAAAGGAATTGCGGAAGCTAAGGTTTATACTGTTCGTGAATTGTCGGAAGGCGAGAAAGAACAGCTTGAAAACACGTTTGCGAAACGTTTTAATAAACAAGCCGTGCAACTTGAGACGATTGTGGATCCATCAATCATTGGCGGTCTTAAACTACGGATCGGCAACACGATTTACGATGGCACGATCAGCGGTAAATTAAAACGGATTGAACGGAGTATCGTAACGGCAAACTAATGAAGATAGGGGTGAAATGGTATGAGCATTAAAGCTGAAGAAATCAGTTCACTGATAAAACAGCAAATCGAGAATTTTGACACGGATATTGAAGTCAATGATGTCGGCACCGTTATTGAAGTCGGTGACGGTATTGCACGTGCACATGGGCTTGATGACGCTATGGCCGGTGAACTTCTTGAGTTCTCCAACGGTGTAATGGGTATGGCCCAAAACCTTGAAGAAGCAAACGTCGGTATTGTCATTTTAGGCGAATTCACGGATATTCATGAAGGTGATGAAGTTCGCCGCACAGGAAGAGTTATGCAAGTACCTGTAGGTGAGGAGCTGCTTGGACGCGTTGTTAACCCGCTGGGCCAGCCGATTGACGGCAAAGGAGCGGTTGAAACGACCAAAAACCGTCCGATTGAAGCACCGGCACCTTCTATTATGGATCGTCAGGAAGTAAACGAGCCTTTGCAGACAGGCATCAAGGCGATTGACGCACTTGTCCCGATCGGACGCGGCCAGCGTGAATTGATCATCGGTGACCGTCAGACCGGTAAAACGACAATCGCGGTCGATACAATCTTGAACCAAAAAGATCAGGATATGATTTGTATTTATGTTGCTATCGGGCAGAAAGAATCAACAGTAAGAAGCACGGTTGAAACGTTCCGCCGCTATGGCGCACTGGATAACACCATCGTCGTATCCGCCGGTGCATCAGAACCTGCACCGCTCTTATACCTGGCACCATATGCAGGTGTGTCGATGGGTGAAGAGTTCATGTACGACGGTAAGCACGTGCTTGTTGTATATGATGACTTAACCAAGCAGGCAGCATCATACCGAGAACTTTCCCTGCTGCTCCGTCGCCCGCCAGGCCGTGAAGCATTTCCGGGAGATGTCTTCTATCTCCACTCACGTCTGTTGGAACGTGCAGCAAAACTTAATGACTCAAAAGGCGGTGGTTCATTGACAGCACTGCCGTTCGTTGAGACACAGGCAGGCGACATCGGTGCCTATATCCCGACAAACGTTATTTCCATTACAGACGGGCAAATCTTCCTGCAATCTGATTTGTTCTTCTCAGGTGTGCGCCCGGCGATTAACGCAGGTCTTTCCGTATCACGTGTCGGCGGTTCGGCACAACTGAAAGCGATGAAGAAGGTTGCCGGTACATTGCGTCTTGATCTGGCATCGTTCCGTGAACTGGAATCATTTGCTCAATTCGGTTCAGACCTTGATAAATCGACAAAAGCAAAACTCGACCGTGGTGCACGGACAGTCGAAATATTGAAACAGGGATTGCATAAACCACTGGCTGTTGAAAAACAGGTCATGATCATTTATGCCCTGACAAAAGGATATCTTGATGATGTTCCGGTTGAAGATATCACCCGTTTTGAGTCAGAAATGCATACATGGCTTGATGAAAACCGCAAAGAACTGCTTTCGACCATCCGTGAAACAGGCAAACTTGCTGAAGCAGAAGATATGAATGAAGCAGTTGAAGCATTCAAGAAAACATTTTTACCAAGTGACCAGTAAATGATCAGGCAATAATAGAGTTTGGATTAAAGGGCTCTGGCTTAAAGTTTGCCAGGCTCTGTCATCTAACCTCCAACCTCTGTAAAGGAAGGGTGGTGAAATGCTTGGCATCACTTAGGGATATTCAAAAACGGATTGATTCGACATCCAAGACAAAACAGATTACGAAGGCAATGGAAATGGTCTCGGCTTCTAAAATGAGCAAAGCCGAGGAAAATGCCAAATCATTCGTACCTTACAGCGAAAAAATCCAGGAAGTTGTCGCCCAAATCGCGAATAATAACATGGATGCCGCACATCCGATGCTCGAGAAGCGCGAGGTTAAAAAGTCCGGCTATTTTGTGATCACCTCTGACCGCGGTTTGGCAGGTGCTTATAACAGCAGCGTTCTGAAGAAGATTTATGAAACCATTCAGAAGAAACATCAATCCACAGATGAATACACCATCATCGTTGTGGGGCGTGTTGGCTATGAATTTTTCCAGAAACGCGGCATGCCGGTATCCAAAAGTATTCTTGGGATGGCGGATCAGCCGAATTTCAATGATATAAAAGAACTCGCATCCGAAACGGTTCAAATGTTTGCGGATGAGGAAATCGACGAACTGACCATGTATTATAATCATTATAAAAGTGCCATTTCACAGGTCGTGACAGCAAAGCAATTATTGCCGCTGACGAACATCGAAGAAATGGCGGGCAACACCAGCACCAGTCAGTACGAATATGAGCCGGATCAGGAACAGATTCTCAAAGTGCTGTTGCCTCAATATGCGGAAAGTTTACTTTATGGCGCATTGCTTGATGGCAAAGCAAGTGAGCATGCAGCACGAATGACCGCGATGCGTAATGCAACCGATAATGCCAACGAGCTTATCGATGACTTGACATTATCTTATAACCGTGCACGCCAGGCAGCAATCACACAGGAGATTAATGAAATTATCGGCGGTGTAGCTGCACTTGAATAGCCCTTGGAGTGCGTGTTCAAAAAGAAGGATAACAAGGACTTTTTGAACATCCTCTTGGAATGTTCGATAGTAGGATAGGAGGGAAATCAATGAGCAAAGGACACATTACACAAGTCATGGGACCTGTAGTCGACGTTAAATTTGACGAAGGCCAGCTCCCGGATATTAATAATGCATTAGTTGTCCGTCCCGATGAAGATGATACGGACGTCGACCTGACACTCGAAGTAGCACTTCATCTTGGGGATAATGCAGTTCGTACGATTGCGATGGACTCAACAGATGGTCTGAAACGCAACATGACAATTGAAGATACAGGCGCCTCAATCTCAGTCCCGGTTGGTGAAGCCACTCTCGGCCGCGTCTTCAACGTCCTTGGTGATAACATTGACCTTGATGAACCGGTGCCGGCAGACAATAGACGGGATCCGATTCACCGTCAGCCACCGGAATTTGAAGACCTGACAACCGATACGGAAATTCTGGAAACAGGTATTAAAGTTGTTGACCTTTTGGCGCCATATACCAAAGGTGGAAAAATCGGCCTGTTCGGCGGTGCCGGAGTTGGTAAAACCGTATTGATTCAGGAATTGATCAACAACGTTGCCCAGGAGCACGGCGGTATTTCCGTATTCGCCGGTGTCGGGGAACGTACACGTGAAGGTAACGACCTGTATTATGAAATGAAGGATTCAGGCGTTATCTCCAAAACAGCCATGGTATTCGGTCAGATGAACGAACCGCCGGGAGCACGTATGCGTGTTGCTCTGACAGGTTTGACCATGGCAGAATACTTCCGTGATGAAGAAGGACAGGACGTTCTGTTATTTATCGATAATATCTTCCGCTTCACCCAGGCAGGTATGGAAGTATCAGCGCTGCTCGGCCGTATGCCATCAGCTGTCGGTTATCAGCCGACACTTGCAACCGAAATGGGGCAGTTGCAGGAACGTATCACAACAACGGATAAAGGCTCGGTAACATCAATCCAGGCTATTTACGTGCCTGCCGATGACTATACTGACCCTGCGCCGGCAACAACGTTTGCGCACTTGGACGCAACAACCAACCTTGACCGCGGATTATCCGAGCAAGGCATTTACCCGGCAGTGGATCCGCTGGCATCAACCTCCCGTGCACTTGACCCTACAGTAGTCGGTGAAGAACATTACGATGTCGCACGTGAAGTTCAGCAAACACTGCAGAAATATAAAGAATTACAGGATATTATTGCCATTCTTGGTATGGATGAACTTTCGGATGAGGATAAATTGACGGTTTCCCGCGCACGCCGTATCCAATTTTTCTTATCCCAGAATTTCCACGTTGCTGAACAGTTTACCGGACAGCCAGGTTCATATGTGCCTGTCAACGAAACAATTAAAGGGTTCCGGGAAATCCTTGACGGTAAACATGACGAACTGCCGGAAGATGCATTCCGTCTGGTGGGTCGTATTGAAGAAGTTGTGGAAAAAGGAAAAGACATGGAATAAGGAACAGCGAAGGCGACTGGACACAACGTATGAACTGTGCTCAGCGTTGCAGGCGGTTCGGCCTTGCCGTGCATTGCGGCGAGTTTAACCAATCCGCCTTACTGGACGCATAAGATAAAGGATACACAACGAACGCAATGAGTTGTATTGCCTTTATCGTAACGCTGGCAAAAGAAGCCAGGCGCCATAGCTAGATAATAAAGCAGACGTAATAATGGGTGAAAGCAGCGTCAATTTTAATCAGATGATAAACCGATGAATTGAGCATGCTCCTGTGTGTTCAAAAAGGATAAAAAAGACATTCAACCCGTCTTTTTATCCGGCTTTTTGGACAGCCGCTGCAGTTTCATCCAGCTATTAACCTGTCTCAAGGAGGGGTTGCATTGAAAACACTGACTGTGAGTGTTGTTACTCCTGATGGTCCAGTTTTGGAAGACAGTTTTGATATGATCAGCTGTAAAGCCGAAAATGGCGAGCTTGGTATTTTGCCTGGGCACATCCCGATGGTTGCGCCATTAACTATTAGTTCGGTACGGCTGAAGCTTGAAAATGATTCCACTAACCTGGCTGTTAGCGGGGGCTTTTTGGAAGTGCGTCCGGATAAAGTTACGATTCTGGCTCAGACTGCTGAAAAGCCTGCTGACATAGATGTTCAACGGGCTCGGGAAGCAAAAGAGCGTGCTGAGCGCCGGATTCAGTCCAAACAGGACGATGTTGACTTCCAACGGGCAAAGTCAGCACTCAAACGCGCAATGAATCGATTGGATATTTCATGATCAAATTCAGCGGGGCGGTTTTCCCCACTGAATGTCAGTTGAACAGAGTCGAGCATTTACTGACAGTTACTCCGCTAATGTCCTCCGGGTAAATCAGACAGGAAGGAAATGTGAGCATTACTGCCAGTCAGATGCGGGATAATCAAAAATCTCTTGTAACAGTTTGTTATAAGAGATTTTTTGCGTTTGATACTCATGAAAGCCTGACAGAATCTGCAGAAGAGGTGGAGTATCAACCGAAGAACGGAATTATCTGCAGAAGAACAGTAATATCAGCAGTAGAATGAAAATATCAACAACACAGTTTAAAACCGCCTATATTCCTGTCGATATTTCCCGGGAAATAATAAGCCCTGTCGATAAAACGGGGATCTTGTAGTCGATTAAAGCGGGTTAAATAAATACCTGAGAGAGCGGCTGCCTGATTTGACAAACACCCCGAGACATGGCAAAGTAACAATTGATACAAAGCAAATAAGTGATTTGACAACAGATAAAGGTGTGGAAATATGTTTTCTTCAATTGGTGTAACCGCAATCATAAGCATGATATCGCATTTGATTTTCATTTATATAACATGGCGGATTGTCACGACAATCAATTTTGATCCGCTGATCAGAAAAGGCCGCGAAACAGAAGCCAGAGTGCTGATAATGTTTATCACAATCGTCATCGGCACGGGTGTCAGCAGATTTTTCCTCGAGTTCATACAGTGGTCACAAGATTTGATGTATCTGTTCTGATAGCAGCTTTAACCTTTATATGGGCTCCATTAAGGGTTAAAACAAGTATTATAAAGTTAACAGAAAGGCTCTGGGACGACAAGTCTGGGACTCTCAGAAAGCGGTCAGTTTATCAGTCTGCAATTCTATAAAACTATTATTCTGACCGTATGCAAAATCTCTCTCTTGTTCATACTAGTTATATAGTAAGAACTAGGGGGAGTTTTTAAATGCGAAAGTTTGCACTTATAACAAGTATTTTTATATTGATGATTGTGAACACAACGGCGTTTGCCAACGAAAGCGATGAAATGACCGACCTGGCATCCCTGGTGACCGGCAGTGATTTATCCGTCGACAGCTGGCAGGTGACAATCAAAGAAAAAATGAGCAAGGATGCCATAAACAGAGTATTACAAAAACTAAAGAATAAAAATAGTTATAAAGTCTCTAGTACCGAAGATGAAAACACAGTAAAATATTTCTTTGGGCGCGGACAGAAAAACGCAAAGCTTTCCGAAAGCTATAGTGTTGTCATTCCGAAAAATCCGATGTATGAGCCGGAACTGGTTGCGGTTCTGCAAGGGGACGATTGGAATGACAAAATTTCTGTCGATTATATTGATCGCATAAACGACATACATATGTCATATTTCACAAAAAAGTCGACAAAATTTGCTTGTCTCTCGACAACAATTGGTGGTAAAATTGATAGTGGCTATTTTTTTGAACGACTGAAAAAGACCCTTCAGCTGTCGAATATTCGTGAACAAACCGATAATGTGGAACATTCGACGGTTAAAAAGATTATGTACGGGTATACACCAATATGGGAGCAGTCGATTAAGATGAAGCAACCGATGAATTTTCAAGCAGTTGTTGAAAATGCGGCACAGAACAGCGTACGTCTGACGATAGGCACACCTATCCTGATAAATGAATATTAATATAGTGAAATTGGATTATAAGGGGAATAGAATATGGAAAAAATCATCGTTAAAGGCGGAGAACGGCTAAACGGCTCCGTGAAGGTTGAAGGAGCTAAAAATGCGGTACTGCCGGTCATAACCGCGAGCATACTGGCCAGCAAAGGAAAAAGTGCTATTGCCGATGTTCCCGTCCTGGCTGATGTGTATACGATCAATGAAGTATTGCGAAACATGAATGCGAATGTACATTTTGAAAATAATACTGTTTATGTTGATGCGGCTAATCAATTACTGACTGAAGCTCCCTTTGAATATGTGCGAAAAATGCGTGCTTCCGTATTGGTTCTTGGACCACTCCTGGCACGTTTCGGTCATGCAAAAGTGGCTATGCCCGGCGGGTGTGCAATTGGCTCAAGACCGATTGACTTGCACTTAAAGGGATTTGAAGCAATGGGTGCACATGTACACGTAGGAAATGGTTACGTGGAAGTGGAAGCACCCGGACGCCTGCAGGGTGCCAAAATTTATTTGGATATGCCGAGTGTAGGCGCGACTGAAAATATTATGATGGCAGCAGCACTCGCAGAAGGGAAAAGCGTCATTGAGAATTGTGCAAAGGAACCTGAAATTGTAGACCTGGCCAACTTCCTGAATAAAATGGGAGCCAAAGTGGTCGGTGCCGGAACGGAAACAATCCGTATCGAAGGGGTTGACGAACTCCATGGTGCTGAACATGCAATTATTCCGGATCGTGTAGAAGCCGGCACTTTTTTGGTTGCAGGAGCCATTACCGGCGGGGATATTCTGATTGAAAATGCGGAGAGTGAACATTTACGTTCCGTTATATCCAAGCTGGAAGAAATGGGTGTCACAATTTTTGAACAGGACGGCGGCATCCGTGTTATTGGTCCTGATAAATTACATTCTACCGATATTAAAACATTGCCGCACCCAGGATTTCCAACTGATATGCAATCGCAAATGATGGCGTTGATGCTGAATGCATATGGCACAAGTGTCATTACGGAAACGGTGTTTGAGAACCGATTCATGCACGTGGAAGAATTCCGGCGCATGAATGCCAAAATGAAAATTGAAGGCCGAAATGTGATCATTGAAGGTCCTGCTGATCTGCAGGGTGCTGAAGTCGCAGCAACGGATTTGCGGGCGGCAGCCGCACTGATTCTGGCAGGATTGGTTGCTGACGGATATACCCGTGTAACTGAATTAAAGCACCTTGACCGCGGCTATGTAGATTTTGCCGAGAAATTAGCGGGATTGGGAGCTAATATAGAGCGGGTGGATGAAAACGGTAATGCCGTTACACAGGTTGTACAAACTGAAATTCCTGCTGAAGAAATTGCAGTTGAAGCTGAGAACTAAAACTACAGTTGAACGAATTATTAATATCGAGGCTTAGACAAAAGTAATGAATCAAAGAAAAATCCGAATGATGGTTCAAAATTCTTCAGTTAGATTTCGAATCAGTTCGGATTTTTCTTTTTATAGTATAATTCGTTTCCATCTAAACCAGCGAAGCATTTTTCCGCAGCGGTGGTTAAGATTTCCCCATACATTTCACTTAAATATTCCAGTTATCATTCGTCTTTAATGTTAAACGTTTTAGTTATGTTCCACCCCTTTTGATTGTCGCTAAATATAACCGTAAAACTGAAACTTCATACTTTATGCCTAAATTATTGAATGGTCACTGCAGTCAGGGTTTTTCCTCCCGGGCCTTTCTTCACCATCTGCCAAATTTCATATTGCAATTTGATTAAAATATGATAAAATTTAAGAAAATTAAAAAACAGTAGTAAGACAGATGACTCATTATGTTTCGTTATATTGACAACTTGTAATCGCTTACAACTGAGGCGGGTAACATAGGAGTGTAGCAGAATGCTCGGTTATATTTTAAAACGCTTCGCCATTATGGCTGTGACGCTTTGGATCATTGTCACACTGACATTTGTTCTGATGGTGACACTGCCGGGGTCGCCGCTTAATGAGGAACGGACGACCAACGAGGCGGTTCAGGCCAACCTTGAAGCACATTATAATTTGGATGAGCCTTATTACATACAATATTTGCTTTACATAAAATCAATTGTCACATTGGATTTTGGCCCATCGATTAAACAGCCAACCGAAACAGTGAACGATTTGCTCGGACGAGGCTTTCCGATTTCGTTTGAGCTTGGGATTGTCACGATCGTTGTTGCAGTTATTTCCGGAATCACACTCGGTATTTTTGCGGCCCTTAAACATAACGGAATCATTGATTATCTGGCTATGACGATTGCTGTTCTGGGAATATCGATCCCCAACTTTGTCCTTGCGACGATACTGATTCAAGTGCTGGCAGTCAATTGGGGTATCCTTCCAGCGGCAACATGGTCCAGTCCGATGCATATGATTATGCCGACCATTGCGCTGGCAACCGGACCGATGGCAATCATCGCCCGCCTCACACGTTCGACCATGCTTGAAGTTTTGACACAGGATTATATCAAAATGGCACGTGCTAAAGGGCTGAAGCCATGGAAAGTCATCATTAAGCATGCATTGAAAAATGCACTAATGCCGGTGGTGACAATCATGGGCACACTTCTTGCCGGCATTTTGACGGGAACCTTCGTTATTGAGCAGATATTTGGGATTCCGGGCATGGGCAAATATTTTGTCGAAAGCATTAACCAGCGGGATTACCCGGTGATTATGGGAACGACTGTGTTTTACAGTGCGTTTCTGATACTGATGCTGTTTTTAGTCGATGTTGCCTATGGTCTGCTTGATCCGAGAATTAAATTACATAAAAAGGGAGGAGAATAATATGTCTGCAGCTGACGAAACCAAACACGTCCATTCTCCTGCCGAGATTCCGGATGAATGGTTTAAATGGAAAGATAAAGATTTAAAAGCGGCTGAAACCGTCTCGCGTCCCTCGCTTTCGTACTGGAAAGATGCATGGAGGCGGCTCAAGAAAAATAAATTGGCCATGGCAGGGCTTGCTTTTCTGATTATATTAGGAATTCTTGCGTTCATTGGCCCGCTGATATCGCCATACACGGTGACCGATCAGAACCGCCCGAACCAGTTTCTTCCCCCCTCAACAGATCATTGGTTTGGCACGGATTCACTTGGGCGTGATGTCTTCACCCGAACATGGTATGGCGCCAGAATCTCACTGTTCGTCGGGTTAATGGCGGCTTTGATTGATTTTTCTGTTGGGATTATCTACGGCGGCATTTCCGGGTATAAAGGCGGCCGAACGGACAGTGTCATGATGCGTATTATCGAAGTTTTGTACGGCCTTCCGTATCTGCTGGTTGTCATTTTGCTGCTTGTTGTTATGGGGCCGAGTCTGACAACAATCATTATCGCCCTGTCTGTCACCGGCTGGGTCGGGATGGCGAGGATTGTCAGGGGGCAGGTCCTGCAACTTAAAAACTATGAATTTGTTCTGGCATCGAAATCATTTGGAACCAAGACCCCGAGGATCATCCGGAAAAATTTGATCCCGAATACGATGGGTCCGATCATCGTTCAAACGACACTGACAGTTCCGAATGCGATTTTTGCCGAAGCTTTCCTGAGCTTCCTGGGACTGGGAATCCAATCACCGTTTGCAAGCTGGGGTGTGATGGCAAATGATGCGTTGGGCGCCATTCTCTCAGGGTATTGGTGGACACTGTTTTTCCCGGCTTTCTTTATTTCATTTACGATGTTTGCATTTAACGTATTAGGTGATGGGCTTCAGGATGCTCTTGATCCGAAGCTGAGAGAGTAGGTGGACAGATGGAAAAAATACTGGATGTAAACGACCTGCACGTAACGTTTACGACATATGGCGGAACGGTCAAAGCAGTAAGGGGTGTCAGTTTTGATTTACATAAAGGTGAAACACTGGCAATTGTCGGCGAGTCCGGCTGCGGAAAAAGCGTAACCTCAAATGCGATTATGCGGCTGATTCCCGATCCGCCCGGAAAAATTTCAAATGGGATGATCACATTTAAGGGGAAAGAGCTGACAACAATTCCCGAAAAAGACATGCGATCAATCCGCGGTGTCGATATTTCAATGATTTTTCAGGATCCGATGACAGCACTGAATCCGACACTGACGATTGGAACACAGCTGGTTGAAGGTTTAATGGAACACCGGAAAACATCAAGTGCCGCGGCAAAGAAAAAAGCTCTGGAGATGATGGATCTGGTTGGAATCCCGAATCCTGAGGAACGGTTCAAGCAGTATCCGCATCAGTTCAGCGGCGGCATGCGGCAGCGGATTGTAATTGCAATTGCATTAATTTGTGAGCCGGAACTTCTGATTGCCGACGAGCCGACGACAGCACTTGATGTAACCATTCAGGCACAGATACTTGAGTTGTTTGAACGGATTCAAGAGCAAACCGGTGTATCCATCATTTTAATCACGCATGACCTTGGGGTTGTCGCGAAAATAGCAGACCGCATCGTTGTCATGTATGCCGGGAAGATTATCGAGGAAGGCACACGGAAGGAAGTGTTTTACGAGCCGAAGCATCCGTATACAAGGGGGTTGTTAAAATCAGTGCCAAGGCTCGATATTCAAGGGGAGAAACTGATTCCGATTGATGGAACACCACCTGATTTATTCTCACCTCCACAAGGATGCCCATTTACAGCGCGGTGTCCAATGGCCATGGAGGTGTGTGATAAAGTTTACCCGCTCCAGAAGGAACTCAGCGAGACACACAAAGTGGATTGCTGGCTCCAGGATGACCGGGCTAAACAGCTTTTGGCTGCAACAGCCGACAAAAACTAACAAGGGGGAGAACAAAACATGAAGAAAAAAGGCTTTTTGCTGTTCATGTTTGCAGCCTTCATTCTAGTGCTGGCGGCATGTACGACGTCAACTGGCGATGAAGGCAGCGAGGGGGAAAATTCAGGTTCGGATTCAGAAGCGGAAGCAACGGAGGAAAATAGCAGCAGCGGCGAGAAAGTCCTGCGCATGAATAACGGCGAAGAACCGACATCATTGAATCCGCCGGTTGGCTTTGATGCTGTTTCATGGAATGCGCTGAACAACCTGATGGAAGGGTTGACGCGACTGGGTAAGGACGACACGCCGCAGCCGGCAATGGCAGAGGATTGGGACGTTTCCGATGATGGAAAAACCTATACGTTTCATCTGCGTGAGGATGCGAACTGGTCAAATGGGGACCCGGTAACGGCTGAAGATTTTGCTTATGCATGGAAACAGCTGTTGAATCCGGAAACGGGATCATCTGCGGCATTTCTCGGCTATTTTATTGAAGGCGGGGAAGCGTACAATACCGGCGATGGCTCGGCGGAAGATGTAGCGGTTAAAGCCGTTGACGAAAAGACATTTGAAGTGACATTGGAAGCTCCGACTGGCTACTTCCTACATGTGGTGACCAATCCGGCATTTTTCCCGGTCAATAAAGAAGTTGCCAAAGAAAATCCGGAATGGCATTCGGAGGCGGATTCATTTGTTTCCAATGGACCATTTAAACTGGAATCATGGAAGCACGATCAGGAAATGGTGTTTGCCAAGAATGATGAGTATTGGGATAAAGATACCGTTAGCCTCGATAAAGTCCACTGGGCAATGGTTAACGATGTCAACACCGAGTACCAGATGTTTGAAAGTGACGAACTGGATATGACTGAAATTCCATCTGATATGGCAGATCAGCTCATCGATGGGGATAACGTTGTCATTGAAGATCAGGCAGGTCTTTATTTTTACCGCTTTAATGTAGATCAGGAACCATTTCAGAACAAAAAAATCCGAAAAGCATTTGCCTTGGCCATCAATCAGGAAGAGATTGTTAATTATGTTACCAAAAACAAAGAGGAAGCAGCCAAAGCATTTGTGTCACCAGGCTTCACTAACCCATCCGGCGAGGATTTCCGTGATGTGAACGGCGATTTGGTGAACTTTGATCCGGAAAAAGCAAAACAGCTCTTGGAAGAAGGCATGGAAGAGGAAGGCTATGACGAACTGCCGCCGGTTACACTGACATACAATACGGATGAACAGCATAAGGCCATTGCGGAAACGATGCAGAATATGTTCAGTGAAAATCTTGGTATTGATGTTGAACTGGCCAATACGGAATGGAACGTTTTTCTGGAAGATCAGAAGTCATTGAACCTGCAATTCTCCAGAAGCTCATTTCTTTTTGATTATGGCGATCCGATCAACTTCCTGGAAAGCTTTATCACGGATTCCTCAATGAACCGCACGGGCTGGTCAAATGAGGAGTATGATAAGCTGATTTCACAGGCTAAAAAGGAAGCGGATGAAGAAAAACGCTGGGAAATGATGTATGAAGCGGAAAAGATATTGGCGGAAGAAATGCCGATTTTCCCAATCCATTACTATAACCAGGTTTACATTTACAAAGATGATGTAAAAGATATTGTCCGCCATCCGGTCGGTTATCTCGAACTGAAGTGGGCAGATATCCAACAGTAGAAGGGTTGATTTCGGCAGCTGCCGAAATCTTCTCTTTGGAAATACGATTAAGATAGCTGATCGCGCGACTGAGAGGTAATTTCGTGCGAGGATGCCGCTAAATCGTGCGGCAGCAGTGGAATATCGCGCGGCCGAGGCCTATTATCGCGCGCTGCACCAATATTTCGCGCAACACCGATCAAAAGTCGCGAGTCGCACACATGCATTCACGCGAAATAATCCTGAAGTGTGGGAAGGAATGGCTCAAGCAGCCGCTCCTTCTTTCACTTCTGATACATATATTAAAGGACTATTGTACGAATGAAGGGGATGCTGCAGGCTTGAGGAGAGAAAGCCTATTCAGCATTATGCTTAGAAGAACGTAGACAAAAAGGACTTGATCCGATGAAACCAATACGTTTGGCAAAAGGTGATATAATTGGTATAACAGCTCCGGCAAGCCCTGCCGACATGAAACGTGTGAAAGAGACAATTCCTTTTTTTGAACAGATGGGCTTGCATGTCAAGCTTGGCAAAACACTCGACCTGAAGCATGGGTATTTGGCCGGAAAAGATGCCGGTCGGCTTGCTGATTTTCATCAAATGATTGCTGATGATTCAATCAAAGCGATTATTTTTGCCCGCGGCGGTTATGGCACGGCAAGAATCGCGGACAAAATTGATTATCAGCTCATCCGGCAGAATCCTAAAATAATATGGGGCTACAGCGATATCACTTACCTGCATACAGCCATTCGGCAAAGAACCGGACTGACGACGTTTCATGGCCCGATGCCGGCATCTGATGTGGCTGATAATGATTTTGATGAATTGTCTGCAAGCATGTTTCGGCAGCTGTTTGAGCCTGCTGCGCTGTACTATTCGGAAAACATTTCCCCGCTGAATGTAATTGTTCCGGGTGAGGCGTGTGCGGAACTGGTTGGCGGGAATTTGTCACTTTTAATCAGCACACTCGGCACACCATATGAAATCGATACACACGGGAAACTGCTGTTACTGGAAGATATCGGAGAAGAACCATACCGTGTCGATTCCATGCTCAATCAGCTGAGGCTTGCCGGGAAATTGGATGCGGCCGCAGGAATCGTAATCGGGGATTTTGCTGAAGCCGATCCGCCGGAAGGGAAACCCTCCCTCTCCCTGGATCAGGTATTTTATGATTATTTTTACAGTCTGCCATGTCCGGTTATGTCCGGATTTAAAATCGGCCACTGCTTCCCGCATTTTTCCGTGCCATTAGGAGAAACGGCTGTCATAAATACAACGGACAAAACACTGACAGTCGAAGCAGGTATGAGATAGATTCATAATTTTGCTGACAAAGAAAGCAATGATCGGTGCAACAAGCGTGAAGAGGGGGAACTTCTGTTGACTAAACAATGGTTCGATCAATATTCAGAAGAGCTTTGGGTAACCGCGGTTCAGGTCGCAACGGTATGGACGTCACCGTCGTCACCCAGAACGATTGACGAAGACGGACTGAACAATCCGACTGACATCGATGGCTGGATCAGCAGTCTCAATTACGAATTAACCGTGGCTCTGTCCGATGAAAATCGTATACAGACGCAAACATTATACGGGGAAGCGGTCATTGTTACGGAAACAAGAGATGACTGGGCGCATGTCGTTATCCCGACGCAGCCCTCAGTAAAAGACGAACGAGGGTATCCGGGATGGATGCCGCTGCATCAGCTGAAAAAGGTGAATAAGCAGGGCTGGCAGCGCGAGGAATCAGCTGCGGTTACGTCACAGAATGCCTGGCTGGAGACTGAGGACGGCCAAAAGACAATGAAGCTCAGTTATATGACGATTTTGCCTGTTGAAACGAAAGCGGGTGCCCGTGTTAAGGTAAACACACCGCATGGTTATTATTATTTACAGGAAAATGACGTGGCGATTTTCCGGTCGGATCAGGGTCTGCCAAAGCAGCCGGGCGCTGGACTATTAAAAACCGGGACACCTTACGTGGGCCTGGATTATTTCTGGGGCGGCATGAGTTCATTCGGCTATGACTGCTCAGGTTTTGCCTATGCCATGCATAAAGCAAATGGCTACCTAATTCCGCGTGACGCCGGGGATCAGGCGCAATCCGGCCAACAAATACCATATGAGCGGCTGGAACCGGGTGATTTACTCTTTTTCGCCTATGAAGAAGGAAAAGGTAAATTGCATCATGTCGGATTTTATTATGGCAACGGAAAAATGCTCCACTCGCCGCAAACCGGACGGGGCATTGAGCTGATTGATCTGAAAGGCACGAAATATGAAAAAGAGCTTTGTGCTGCAACCAGATACTGGCAGCAAACAGAGGAGCAATCATAATGGCGGAGAAAATATTACAGCTTGAACGTTTGACAAAACATTTCAATATGGGCAAAGGTCAAATCCTGCAGGCAGTCAATGACGTGACGTTTCATATCAATAAAGGGGAAACATTCGGCCTTGTCGGAGAATCCGGCTGCGGCAAAACAACGGTCGGCCGCACCATTATGGCTCTCTACGATAAGACGTCAGGTGATGTTGTTTATGATGGTCAAAACGTACATGAACTTAACGACAAAGGAATATTTAATTTTTACCGTCACATGCAAATGATTTTCCAGGATCCGTATGCATCGCTGAATCCGCGTTCGACTGTCAAAGAAGTCATCGCAGAGCCGATGGAAGTTCATGGCCTTTATCCGAACAAGAAAGAGCAGCTTGACCGGGTCATTCAGCTTTTGGAAGAGGTTGGGCTGAATCGTGACCACGCCGAACGCTACCCGCATGAATTCAGCGGCGGGCAGCGGCAGCGGATTGGTATTGCACGTGCATTGGCACTTGATCCGGATTTTATCATTGCCGATGAGCCGATTTCCGCATTGGATGTGTCTGTTCAGGCTCAGGTTGTTAATCTATTAAAAAATTTGCAAGAGGAAAAAGGCTTGACCTTTTTATTCATTGCCCATGATCTATCAATGGTGAAGCAGATTTCTGACCGGATCGGTGTGATGTACTTAGGAAATCTAGTAGAACTGACCTCGAGTGATTCGCTTTATGAAAACCCGCTCCACCCGTATACACAGGCACTCCTGTCGGCCATTCCGATTCCGGATCCAGATATCGAGGATACACGGGAACGGATTATTCTGGAAGGCGAACTGCCAAGCCCGATTGACCCTCCGAGCGGCTGTGTGTTTCGCACGCGCTGCCCATTTGCGATGGATGTTTGTGCCCGGAAAAAGCCCGAGTGGCTTGAAGTGGAAAAAGATCATTATGTTGCCTGCCACTTGTACGATGAAACATGGAATAAGACGGGTCATCCGGACATAACAATCAATCAGAAGCCTGTGCGGTCATAACCACAGGCTTCTGATCGAATAGGTGTGATGGCAGGATGGATTTTTATAATCTCTGGTTCTATTGCTCTCCTCAACTGTATAAAATTTAATAGTAGAGGTTGTTCAAGAAGTCCGGTAAAAAGGATACTTTGAACTTCTTGGTCCTTTTTATCCTCCTTTTTGAACACACACACTAGTAGAAATGCTAGAGGCTGTACCTGCAGAATTTTATATAAGGTTAAGGAGGCAGTACATGAGAAAAGATAACATCATACAAAAGATCAGGAAAAAGCGGAAAAAACGTCAGTCCCAATCCCTGCAGCTTCTCCAAAAAAATAGAAAACCGGTGTCACTAAACAAATCTCCGGCATCATGGAAAGCATCCACCATACTATTTGTATCCTGCTTAGTGACGGTCATTTTGGTAGTTCCGACATTAATCGTAGTGCCGTTCATGTCCAGTTCGGGTGAACAGAAAGAATCCGTCGAAAAAAGCGGTGAAGATGTGGAGATTGCGATGGGTGATTCGCCGTTTGCTGTCGAAGTCATGCGTGCGAATTCTGAACAGGTTGAAAAAGTGCCGCTCGAGACCTACGTTTCCCGTGTAGTCGCCTCGGAAACCCCCGCTGAATTTGAAATGGAAGCCTTGAAGGCACAGTCCCTGGCCGCACGAACGTTTATCGTCAACCGTCTGCTGCATCAGGACAATGCCGACAAGCCGGATGTGACGGATACGACAAGTGACCAGGTGTACCATAATGAACAGGAACTAAGAAAGACAATGGGAAGCGACTACGATGAGGAAATGACCAAAATCAAAAAAGCAGTCGCAGCAACTAAAGGTGAAATTTTAACTTATAAGAATAACCCAATTACAGCCGCTTATTTTTCCACAAGCAACGGTTATACGGAAAACTCCGAGGATTATTGGAAAAATAAAGTGCCGTATTTGCGCAGTGTGGAAAGCCCGTGGGATAAAAATACTCAAAAATTCATGGATCAAAAAATATTGACGGTAAAAGAAATGGAAGATTCACTGGGATCGGAACTTCCGCCGCTTGAACAACTGTCAATGGAAATCACGAGAACAGACGGTAAACGTGTTGACCAGCTTAAGATTGGTGAGAAATCCTATTCAGGACGGAAAATTCGCGAAGAGCTGGGATTAAAATCAAGCGATTTTTCCATCGAGAAAAAGAACGATCATCTGATTTTCACAACAAAAGGATTCGGCCACGGCATCGGCATGAGCCAGTTTGGTGCAAACGGTATGGCCAAAGAAGGGAAAACATATAAGGAAATTGTAAAGCATTATTATCAGGGAGTTGAAATCAGCACCGTTTCCGATACCGCACCGAAATTAGTCGCTAAATAGTTCATATGCATGCCCGGGATATGATGTCCCGGGTATTTTTGTATTCCAGGGCAGACCAGCGGCCCTAAACGGTAAAACAGCACTGCACATCGGAAGAAATTTTATCACCCAAAACTTCTAAACCACCGTAAAATCTGTCAAATCCCTCTCCCAACAACCATATTAACCCCTTACTTTATCCCGGTTTTCAGAAAAAATGCACAAAACCGGGAATTTTTTTGATTAAAATGTATAGTTTCCAATTTTTCTGCTCAGAATGGTTGTTGAGGTGATGAGACATGAAAGAAGAAAACAATGGCACTCCAAAAAATAAATGGAGTCGCATTTTCCGGAAGAAGTGGTTCTTTCCGGCAGTCTACCTGACCATAGCTGCACTACTTCTGTCGCTGGTGGTATGGTACCAGAATCTTGGCAATCAGATTGACGAAAGCCAGGAAGAAAATACAGAGGAGTACTCACCAGTCGAGAATGATGAAGAGGCACAGCCAGTCATGGATCAGCAGGAAGTTGTTCAAGCGCCTGTCGAAAACATGGATCAAGCAGAAATCGTAACTAAATACTATGACTACAACGCAGACCAGGAAGCTCAGGAGAATGCAATCGTCGTATTCAACGACCGTTACTATCAAAGTACAGGCATTGATATTGCATCTGCTGAAGGTGAAACATTTGATGTGTTGGCGTCATTGAGTGGAACAGTCAGCGAAATCAAGGAAGATCCATTGCTTGGCAAAGTCGTAACACTGACACATGACAGTGGCGTCACAACGCATTATGCCAGTTTAGGAGACGTTCAGGTTTCCGCTGACCAAAAAGTCAAGCAGGGAGAAGCCATCGGAACCGCGGGCAAAAATCTTTTCGGCAAGGACAATGGCACTCATCTCCATTTCGAAATAAGAAAAGATGGAGAGGATGTTAATCCGGAAAACTTCTTCAATCAGCCATTAAGCGCACTTGATGAAGCTACGTCCGATAAGGAAGAAGCGGAAGGCGGAGACGCAGAGTCTGACGGAAGCGAGCAATCAGAAGCACCGGAAGAGGATAATACTGAATCCGATTCCGATGGTGCAGCAGAAGAAGGCGCTGATTCTGAAGGCTCTAAGAAGGAAAGTGAAGACTCTGAAGACTCTAAGAAGGAAGGCGCAGACTCTGATGGCACAGAAGACAGCGAATCCGGCTCGTCTGACAATGAGAATCCGGAATCTGACGGAAGTGAAGGCGGCAATCAGGACGATGACTCGACTGATGTGACAAGACCTGGAAATGAATAACCGGTGCGGAAGATGAAAATATATATCCTTCATCTTCCACATCACAAAACGTTTCATCTATTCATATCAGAACCCTAGTGATCATTCAACTAGGGTTATTTTTTTGTTGATTAGCCAAGTTTTTTAAGTGTTTTAAAGCGCGATTTCTATCATCTGTGCGAAAATTGTCGAAGGAAATTGCTATTATTTGGCGAATTTTGTGTTATTATATAGATATATAGAATATAGACTTCTTAACAAATTTCCGTTATGTACTTAAACCCATACCCATTTTGATTAGGAGGGGTATTCATGCCTGATTCAGTCGCAGCCTTGTCTACTGATGACAAGCTGAGGATGGAACAAATTTTGCTAATATTGCGGCAGGATTACGATGAGCATACTGTCCACCAGCTGATGCGAAAAATTTGCTATGAAACGATCTCCGGGGAAATCAGAAAAAAGGGTATGGAATTTTTATATATGAATGGCTATTATGATGATTTGCAACAGTTAATCATCAGGAATAAATCTTCAGAATCTCTCTCCATCCGGAACTGGGCCGATGTATATCAGCTGATGCTGGACCGGAAGCAAAGACGGTATCCGGAAAATGAAATTTTAACCCGTGCTGACACATTTCAGACAGAGGAACCTGAGCTGGAGTGCCTGCTCGAATTTATAAAGACATCAATTTATTTTAAACGGTGTGAATACGGAAGATTAGGCAACATCATGGAGAAACAGCAATACTTATTCGGAAAAATAGATGACGGCTTCTTGCTTGAATTTTTCCGCAGCCGTTCATATCACTATTCATTCATTTATTACCTTGCCCGTAATGAAGTGATCATTGCACGCAAGTATGCTTTTCGGGTCCTTATGCAAACAGCCAATCCCGAAACTAAAATCAGCCTGCATATGGCTCTTGGATTGTCGTACATTTTTGACACATATTTTCAGGCGATGTATCACTTTAAGGAAGCACTGAAAATCGCACAAAAAGAAAATCAGGATAAGATTGTGGAGATAATCGAACAGAATAATATTCCTTTTATTTCAGCACATTTTAACAAGGTTGAAGGGGTTACATCTACGGATAAAAGTGAGCAAGCTCATCTTGAAATAGCTAAAGGTAACTACGCCGGAGCGGAGGCCATTTTAAGCGAGATAGAAATCAATACCCCATTCAGGCTGTACTATTTGGGACTCGCAAAAAAGGATAAAACTATTCTTTTACAGTCATACAACCAATTTATTGAAAAAAGAAGCGACTATTTCTTCAGCAGACTGCCGCTAAATGCGCTTCAGAAAATGAACAGTTAGTTTTTATTTTGATGAAGGTGCCACGCGCACACATGAATTTGTTTGATATGAAAATAGGGTCGGCTTTTAAAATTAATTGAAAGGAGCTTAAAATTGAAAAAATTCATTGTTTCGTTGGGTGTAACTGCAACATTGCTGTTAGGTGTATTGCCGTTTGGATCAACAAGCATAGCGGGAGACCAGCCGCCAGTTGTGAATTATGATCCGGATTTGGGAGACGTGATGTAGTGACAGAGAGGTATTATTCATAAAAGAATCGACTCCGGATAAGTGTTTTGCAGCAGCGTCATACACCGTTAATCCGGGAATGATTTGTTTTTCTGATATGCTCAGTTTTGGGCAAAGAGCATTAAAGCCGTATCCCTATTTTCATTTTTTATTATATCTGAAAAAGAATAAAAAATCGAGTGATTCCCGAATTATTTTCAAAGACCAGGTGTCTGTTGCAGATTTCGGGGATTTTTTGATTCATCCCCGTTTACAATGAAGCTGCCCCTGTGATGTTGTCAAAAAAACGTCTTGTCCTCATTTCTCCAAAGATGCAAATTTAATCATAATCCTCCCTGAACGTTAATAAAATATTACAAACCAAGCATTCAGAAAAGTCTGAGGTGAGAGCTTGTGTAGCTTTCCATCCAGCTATCCGAATTTTCATCCAATACATACAAACGTCATATGCGAAGGGGTTTTTCTTCAGTTGATCCAATAAAGAAAATACAGCCAGAGCTGCACAGAAGAATTGTCCAGAAGATAAGTGAACAGTGTAACATGTATCACCTTGTCTCAAACCACACCTCGGAAATATCCAACTTAGGGAGGCGAACGGTGTGCACGATTACATCAAAGAAAGGACAATCAGGATAGGCAAATATGTCGTGGAGACGAGGAGAACTGTCCGATTGATTGCCAAAGAATTTGGTGTCTCCAAAAGCACAGTCCACAAAGATTTAACAGAACGCTTGCCGGAAATAAATCCCGAACTCTACAACCAGGTCAAAGACGTACTCGACTACCACAAATCAATCCGCCATCTCCGCGGAGGCGAAGCAACCCGTAACAAATACAGAGATGACCATAGGACAGAAAACTCCACCTTCAAGCCGGTAGGATAATGTGAGCTGACTGCCACAATTGACGACCACTAAAGGAGGTGGTACCACCACAGCACCACAATCCACGTCTGAGGAGGTGCAGTTGATACCTAGAAAACCCGGCCCATGTGCGGCCGGGTTTTTAAGGCAGGTGCAGTCAAGTCAGGGAGGAGCTGTGAGCGCGGGAACTTCCGCCCGAGCGGGGGAACTTCAGCCCGAGAATGAAATGTTCTGCTCGAGCACGGGAACTTCCGCCCGAGAATGAAAAGTTCTGCCCGAGCGCGGGAACTTCAGCTCGAGAATGAGATGTTCAGCCCGAGCGCGGAAACTTCCGCCCGAGAATGAAAAGTTCAGCCCGAGCGCGGGAACTTCAGCCCGAGAATGAAATGTTCTGCCCGAGCACGGAAACTTCAGCCCGAGAATGAAATGTTCAGCCCGAGCGCGGGAACTTCAGCTCGAGAATGAAATGTTCTGCCCGAGCGCGGGAACTTCCGCCCGAGAATGAAATGTTCTGCCCGAGCGCGGGAACTTCAGCCCGAGAATGAAATGTTCTGCCCGAGCACGGAAACTTCAGCCCTAGGATCAACAACTAATCAAGCGTTTGTTTTGCAAAATTGTTCCTAAAGTTGATCGGGATGGTAGAATTTTGTGGGAAGTCATTAATTGGAGGTGAGAAATACACCCTGGCACTAGTGTTTCCGGTCTTTTGTAGGTTCATCGAATTCATTATAACATGTGCTGTTTTTGGAGAAACAATCTGCAGCAATTCACGGCATTGTTTATTAGTAATCGTTGTGCCATGGAGAAGAAAGTAGTCAAGGATAGCACGTTCGTGGGCATTGTAACTGATAGCAGAACAGCATGGGCACAGCCATCTTTTGTACAGACGTTTCATCGGATGTTTATAGCACTTTTCACAAGGCACACCTTTTATCAGATGATGTTTGCTTATGTTGTGCTGCTGTATAATGTCTGTCCGGAGTGGTTTGTTTTCCTTTAATAAGATGCGGCACAATTTCTTGATGTCTGAATTGGTGAGGATGTTCTTTGTGTAGCTGCCGCTTAATCTGTCAAGATGCTGATGGAGGCTTTCGTTATGAATGACCTTCTTATAAACTTCCGGATCTCGTGTGTCATTTTCGATAATGGTTGAGGGGTAAGCAACAACAACAAGTGTCTCAATCGGGATATTGAAAATGCCAAATCGTGCAAGCCATCCCTGCAAATGATTTTTTTGTGCCTCGGCTTGCAAAATCGGATCTTTGTAGGATTTCACCTCTCCATTTACGATCTGTGTTAACTGGCGCTGCTCTGAATTGTAATTAAATGTTCCTTTCTGATTTTTTATCTCGAGAATGTAAATGGCTTTTTTTGTCAGGATCAGCGTATCGATTTGAAAATAAAATGGAGGGTTTTCCAGACGGATGCCTTGAAAAACGAAGAAATCTTTACGCGGGTATGTGGAAAGTTTGTAGTCAACATTCTTCTCGCCGTCATAACCTGCCTTTACCCGTTTGTATTCTGAAACGATGGATTCATGCTGTCGGTACTGTTCCAGAATACATCTGAACAGCGCTTCATAGGCGAGAAGTTCGTGGGCTTTCTTTCGTTGCAATACTGTTGTCGGGAACAAAAGTTCATCACTCCTTATTGAAATTTGATTGATCAGGATTATTATTCGACATCATAATGTAAATTCCTGCTAAAAATACAATTATATTTTAAAAATAACGTGAGGCTCAAACGTCGGGGTATGGGCGGGAGCTGGCAAATATGTTTCCGAGCGCCAAAACACGGGCACGAAAACGAGAACATGGGCGGAGCTCGCAAGCATGAACGCAAGCGGAAAAACATGAACACAAAACTGCAAATAACGACACAAAATCACAAACACCACTTTGATTTCCGAGGCGCTCTTCCCCGGTATAACCGTATCAACCACACCCGCCGCATAGTGAATTTTTCCTGAGCTTTTTTTCACAAATTGCAGTTATATATCATGTTTTGTGGTAAAATATAATATTAGCGGAATTGTGTTTACATATGGATACGAGAAAGTATTTGATAGCAGGGAGGACTAAACGAATGTTTTCAAGGGATATCGGGATTGACCTGGGAACTGCCAATGTGTTGATCCACTTGAAAGGAAAAGGAATTGTTTTGAATGAACCCTCCGTTGTGGCGATCGATAAGAATACCGGCCGCGTGCTTGAGGTCGGAGAGGAGGCGTACCGCATGGTTGGGCGGACGCCTGGCAATATTGATGCGATTCGCCCGCTGAAAGATGGTGTGATCGCCGATTTTGATATGACAGAAGCGATGCTGCGGCATTTTATCGATAAAATTAATGTCAAAGGATTTTTCACTAAACCGAAAATGCTGATTTGTTGTCCGACAAATATCACCAAAGTTGAGCAAAAAGCGATTAAGGAAGCGGCTGAAAAATCCGGCGGCAAGAAAGTTTATCTGGAGGAAGAGCCGAAAGTGGCTGCGGTCGGTGCCGGCATGGAGATATACCAGCCGAGCGGGAACATGGTCGTGGACATTGGCGGTGGCACAACGGACGCAGCGGTGTTGTCGATGGGCAACATTGTAACGGCTGAAACGGTTAAAGTGGCCGGGGACAATTTTGATATGGAGATTCTTCAGTACATCAAAAAAGAATATAAACTGCTGATCGGGGAACGGACAGCTGAGGATATCAAAGTGAATGTCGCAACCGTTTGGGAAGGTTCGCGCAATGAGGAAATGGAGATTCGCGGCCGTGATATGATGAGCGGTTTGCCGCGTACAATAACAGTTTACTCAGAAGAAATTGAAAAAGCACTCCGGGAGCCGGTTTCCATAATTGTGCATGCCGCTAAGCAAGTGCTGGAGAAAACACCGCCCGAATTATCGGCTGATATCATTGACCGCGGCGTTATCCTGACCGGCGGCGGTGCGCTGACGCATGGAATCGATCAGCTTCTTGCCGACGAGCTGAAAGTCCCTGTCCTCATGTCTGAAGACCCGATGGATTGTGTTGCCAAAGGGACAGGCATCATGCTGGAAAACATCGACAAAATCGAACGGAAAAAGATCGTTTAATCTGTTTTGGCAAGTCTGCGGCTGGCAACATACGAGGCTGTAATCCACCTCGATGGTGTGCTTTCAAAAAACGAAGTATATGCCCCTGCTGTGGTGGCCATAACCGGATCAATTCAGTGAAATGGACAAAATTCGGGTTGACGTGGTAACGTAAATAAAATGACGGGAAATTTACCGGATTAATAGAAACATTTGGGGAAAATGTCACTGCACTAAATTCGGAAAAAATTCCAAAGCAAGCACTCTGACATTCGTGACCCGAAAACACCAGCATCAAGAATTCACATGCAACAACAGAAGTAAGGAGAAACAAACCATGCCAACAGACGTGAAAGAAAAAAACGGACAGCGTAATAAAGCGGCAGAACAGGAGAAAGAACAGCAGCGGGAAAAGACTCCGGGCAAGGTGACGCGCAAAAAACAAAAGCAGCACCAGGAAACGGCGACAGATGAAGCAACAAGGAAAGAACAAAAGAAAAAGCGGAGACAAGAAAAGCGTCAAAACAAAAAGCCGCGCCGCCGTATTTTTCCAATCTGGCAGCGGATTATTGTTGTTCTCGTTCTTTCGGCAATTGCACTGATAGTCGGTGTGATGGTTGGCTATGGTGTAATAGGAGACGGCAATCCAATTGATGCATTAAAATGGGAAACATGGCAGCATATTATCGATATCGTCGTAAAAGAAGAATAATGCATGTCCGCCGAATACGGGCATGTTTTTTGTTTTAATAAAATCCCCGGAAAACAGCGAGCATCTGTTATAATGATAGCATCTTACATATTATACGAGGAGAGATTGCATGGATATCAACCAAATCAAAGACACCATCCCGCATCGCTATCCTTTTTTGCTGGTTGACAAAGTAACCGAAATAGAAGAGGGCAAGCGGGTTGTTGCAATAAAAAATGTAACAGCAAACGAGCCATTTTTCCAGGGGCATTTTCCTGACTATCCAGTCATGCCCGGTGTGCTGATTGTGGAAGCGTTGGCGCAGACCGGCGCGATTAGCGTGCTTGGTATTGAGGAAAATCAGGGCAAAATCGGCTTTCTCGCAGGCCTTGACAAATGCCGGTTCAAACGCGAGGTAAAACCGGGTGATCAGCTGCGGCTGGAAGTTGAGATTATCCGCTTGAAAGGCCCGGTCGGCAAAGGAAAGGGCGTCGCAACCGTTGACGGCGAAGTAGCCTGTGAAGGCGAAATCACCTTTGCGATAAAGTGAAACTCGGGGAAAAGTGAAACTTCGAGACTGGGACATAACTAAATGATCAATTACAAAGATGAACATTAGACTCCTAAAGCGGAGGAAATATACGTAGACTCCTGCGGGAGCAAAGGCATAGGTGAGACCCCGGAGTGCAAAAGCACGAGGAGGCTCACCAGCCGCCCGCGGAAAGCGAAGTATATTTCCGGAGCGAGGTAAATGCACCAATTATAATTTCTAGTTAGTTCGGACAAAATCGCACATTTACTGGCATTTGGCTTCCTGCTCTTACTGCCAGTTAGCTGCGTGATTAAATAATCATCTTGTCTGATTCTCCACCTCAGCTGTGGGGGATTTTTTAATTTCCTTACAAATCATTGAGCTGCCTCCACACTAAATAACCTCTAAAAAACTGAGTATCACTTTTTATAAAATGGTTAAGCTATAAACGAAAGTGAACTAAAAAGGAGGGACAATACAGATGCAGCGTAAATGGCTTATAAAAATCGGTGCGCCAATTTTGGCATTGTCACTGGTTGCTGCTTGCGGAAATGATGAGCAGCAAGATCCGGCTGGTGAAAATGAGGACGAAGCACCGCTGAATCAGGAGGAAGACAATCCTGATATGAACGGTGATAACCAGGATGATCCGCAGCTGGATAACGGCAACGATAATGGCACAAATGAAGATGGAACAGATACTAATCAGGATGGCATGAATGGCAACGATAATAAAGACAATGACGGAAACCAGAATGATGGAAATAATGACAATCCGCTTGACGAAGAAGAAAACAATAATTAAACGTTTACGACTTAAAAATCCCCTTTTCTATATTAGGGGATTTTTTATGCGGGTGTGCGATTCCGGCAAAAAACAACCGGAAATACTTATAAAATTTTTCCAATTTTAATAGATAATCCCGGAAGAAAGTAGTACAATAGTCACAGATTATAAAAATGTCACAATTTTACATCAAGGGGGATTCAATGGGAGAAAATTTTGCATCGCCGGTGTACATTATCACCGAGCATACGAAAGCTATATTGACGAAAGACTCTGCTTATTACCGTTCACGGATTTTAGAGGTGTCACAGGAGCTGAATTCGGCACTCAGGCCTGAACAAATCATCGATAACACGTGTATATTATACGGCTCAACACTGCAGGGGCGGCGAGATTCAGCGAAGGATCTCTTGAAAGTAAAAAGTAAAGTTCCGGTGCCGGTCATTCCTGAAAAAGGGGTTTTTATGCTGCCGACTTGTGCTTCCAAAAACAAGAACAATGTATGGGTTTCTTTTTATCACATAAAATCTTTTGAAAGGCAGGGTAACGGGACATATGTGTCGTTTTATGACGGAACCGGATTGTTTATTAATACATCGGAATCCACATTTGATATGCAATTTAAACGGACAGGCCAGATCATTGCCAGGCTGAACCGCTCATTCTTTTTTGGCAGCGGTCCATATTGGTGGAGGCGTCGTTATTAGACTTAAGAATCGTTTCACATTCTGATTCTTTTTCTTGCTTTCATGAACTGTGCCGTGTAAAATTGAAAAGTGACTGACTGGTTAGTACAGTTTTTAGATGACAACTTCAATAATTAGGGTGCTTTTTCCCAATGAATGTCAGTTGAACGAACCGGATCTTAACGGGCAGCTGATCTCCCGCTTATCTTTCCTGGTATCCTTGAAATGATTGAAGAGGGGTTCTGCTGCCCGTTAACGCGGAATAAACTCGAAACCGGGTGTTAAAATTGAATGCGAAAAAAATAAAATTAATTGAAGCCGGGATGAAGCTGTTTGCCGAAAAAGGCTACCATATGACCTCGGTTGAAGCAATTGCAGAAGGTGCGGGCGTCTCCAAAGGCGCCTTTTATTTGCATTTCCAATCCAAACAAGACTTCATCATGACGGCGTTTCATTACTATCACCAGGAGATTGCCGGACGGATTGAATACGTCCAGCAAGAAAATCTTCCGCCACGCGATAGTTTTGCCAAACAGATTGAAGTGGTGACAACATACATTTACCAGTATAAAGATTTTTTAACGATGCACCTTTATCAAAATATTTCAATCGGGGAAAATACGGATGCATTCATTCAGGAGATGAATACGCAAAATTTTCACTGGCTGCGGCAAAATGTTATCAATATCTATGGTGACCAAATGGCATCCTATGAACCTGATATCATTATCCAGATTGAAGGGCTGATTAACGGTTATTTCAAATGGATTATTATTGCCGGAATTCAGATTGACGGAAACCAATTGGGTGCTTACATCGTAAGAAGGATGGATGATCTCGTCAGCGGCTTACTGGCACGAAAAGAAACACAGCTGGTCACGGCAGCCCGAATACCGAATGCTTACTACCAGGGGCAGAAGTCCGTCTCCGAAGTATTAAACGCCATGAAAACCAAGATTGAGACGCTGGAGTTGTCTAAGGAAAAGGCGGGCAAACTGAAAGAAGTCCTTGTAGTCACCCAGAACGAAGCGGAAAAAGAACATCCGCAAAAAGCCGTAATTCAGGGGATGCTAGTTCACTTTCAGCGTATCCCGGCGTTTGAAACAGAATGCAAGGAACTCGCGCGTCTTTTGCATATGGATTTGCTGGATTAGTAAACAATCCCTTTACAGTCGATTACATAAAACGAAAAAGAGGAGTTACAGCCATGCGAAAATTATTTTTAACGGCAGCAGCAATTTTACTGATAAGTGTGCTTGCTGCATGCAGTCAGAACGAAGACGACAACGCAGAACAAGAGGAACAGGCAACGGCAGTCGAAACAGCCGAAGCAACAAATGGTGATCTGGTCATCGAAAAATCATTATATGGCCGTACCGAGCCCAGCAGCACAACACCTGTGGCGGTGCAGTCTGCAGGGGAGATCACTGAACTCGAAGTCGAAAACGGCGATACAGTGGAAGAAGATGACCATTTGGCGACTATTCAAACGGCTGCCGGCAACAAAAATATTTATGCGCGGGAAGCTGGTGAGATAGCCCAATTGACAGCAGAAGAAGGATCGATGGCCTCGCCTGATTCCGGTCCGCTCATGGTCATTGCTGATTTTGATCCGATGACAATCAATCTGACCGTTGCCGCTGAAACACTTGACCTATTGAAAACAGGGGATACGTATCCTGTTATGATTGATGATCAGGAATATGAAGCTGAAGTCATCTCTGTCGGAACGATGCCCGATGATACCGGGCTTTATCCAGTAGAAGCTGAGATTGGCAACGAAGAGGGCAACATTAAGACAGGAGTTGTTGCCAGCATGAATGTGCCGGAAAACCGGGTGAAAGATTCAATCATCCTGCCGACTGAAGCGGTTGTCACCGAAAGCGGCGAGTCATTTGTTTATGTTGTAAAAGACAATCAGGCGGTGAAAACGAACGTGACGATTAAGGAAAGCCAGTCTGAGAAGACAGCTGTCGAAGGTGATGTCGCTGAAGGCGACCAGGTTGTTGTCAATGGCTTATTGACCCTGTCAGATGGCAAGGAAGTCAATGTCATCGAAGAGGGGGATAATTCTTGAAGCTCGTCAATACATCTGTCAAACGGCCTGTCGGTGTCATCATGATCGTCCTGGCGATTATCGCCCTTGGGACAGTGTCACTGCGAAATTTGAATGTCGATTTGTTTCCGAAAATTGATTTGCCGATCGCAGTCGTCGCAACATCGTATGAAGATGCAGCACCACAGGAAGTCGAAAATTTAGTCAGCCGGCCGATTGAATCCTCAGTCAGTTCGGTGGAGGGGATCCAGACGGTTCAGTCCCAGTCGCAATCCGGGTCATCCCTTGTCATCATGATGTTTAATAATGGTACAGATCTCGATCAGGCACTGCTCAACGTGCGTGAAAGTGTTGACCAGGTGAAAGGCATGCTGCCGGATGGAGCCGGCGAACCCAGTATCATGCGGTTCAGTCCTGATCAATTGCCCGTCATGTGGGTTGGCCTGACCGGTGATGAAGCTTCAGAACTGACGAAAGTCGCTGACGATCAGATCGTGCCGTTTTTTGAGCGTCAGAGCGGTGTCGCATCTGTCACCGTTGAGGGATCCAAAGAAAGGGAAATCCAGATTGTCCTTGATAAGGCAAAAATGCAGCAGTATGGTGTGACGGCACAGACCATTACTCAGTCATTGAACAGCTCGAATCAATCGGCATCTGTCGGTAAAGTTGAAAAAGGGAATAAAGACCTGCAGCTGAGAGTGACCGGCGAATTTGAATCAGTTGATGATATTAAACAAACAATTGTTCAAACCGAATCAGGTGGTACTGTTCACGTTGATGAACTTGCCGAAGTGAAGGATACGTACAAAGATTCGTCGGGGGAAACATTGGTAAATGGCGAATCCGCTGTCGTGCTGTCTATCATGAAACAGACCGATGCCAACACAGTTGAAGTCGCAAACAATATCAATGAGAGCATGAAAGAAATTGAAGGGGAACTTCCTTCAGGTGTCCAGTCGGATGTCATCATTGACACGTCTGAATACATTAAGATGTCGATCAGCTCAGTCGTGCAGAATATCTTGATTGGCGGGGCTATTTCATTCCTGATTCTACTGTTGTTTTTGAAAAGCCTACGTGCAACGATTGTTATCGGCTTGTCAATTCCAATTGCCATCATTTCAACGTTCACCCTGATGTATTTTACCGGGGAAACGCTGAACGTGCTCACACTGGGCGGACTTGCACTCGGTCTCGGGATGATGGTCGACAGTTCGATTGTCATACTCGAACATATCTTTACGTACAGACAGCGCGGCCATACGCTGGTCGAATCAGCGATCAAGGGCGCCTCTGAACTGGCGCCGGCCGTTATCGCCTCTACAACAACGACATTGGTTGTATTTCTGCCAATGGTCTTTGTTGAGGGGATAGCTTCTGATATGTTCACACCATTGGCACTCGCTGTATCATTCTCACTGATTGCATCGCTCGTTGTGGCCGTAACACTGGTACCAATGCTGTCATCCAAACTGCTTGCCAAAGCAACTCAGGAGAGCGGAAGACGTTATTGGTTTAACCGTCTTCTTGACCGGGTGAACAATGGTTATCGCGCGGTGCTGAAATGGGTTCTGGGACATCGGAAAACGACCGTATTTGGAACAATCGCTGTTATTGTTGGAAGTCTGGCGCTCATTCCGATGATTGGCGCATCGTTTATTCCTTCATCAGATCAGGGACAGCTCCAGATAACGGTCGAAACCGCTCCAGGAAGCTCACTTGCACATACACAGGAAGTGACCGAGCAAGTCAGTGACAAGTTAGAAGCGTACGATGATGTGATGGAAACGAGTTATTTGAATGTCGGCAGCAGTGGAGGCGGGGGTGCGCCAATGGCATCGTCAGGCAACCAGGCGACATATATGCTGCAGCTGATTCCTGCGTCTGAACGGTCAAAGGATACCGATGACGTTGTTGAATCCATTAGTGAGGATGTGTCATCGGTCCCGGGGGCAGAGATATCCGTCATGGCAACTGACAGTGCTTCGGGAATGGGCGATCCGGTCCAAATCAGCTTGAAAGGGCCTGAACATGATGTGCTCCGTGAGCTGGCCGATGAGGTGACAGGTGCCATTTCTGAAGTTGATGGCGTCCATAATGCGACATCATCAGCTGACGAGGGTGCCCCGCAAATGAGTATTGAAGTCAATTCGGAAAAAGCCGCTATGTACGGACTTACTGAGCAGCAAATCATCAATCAGATCCAGCTCCAGTTCAATGGGCAGACGGCGGCACAATACCGTGAAGAAGGCAATGAGATGAATGTGACGCTGATGTATCCGGAAGAGGAACGGAGTACGATCAGTGATGTGGAAAACATGACCATTCAATCCCAGAGCGGTGCTGCGCTTCCTCTGTCATCACTGGTCAAGTTGAAAGAAGTTCAAGGTCCGGTATCACTGCAGCGCGAAAATCAGCAGCCGCAAGTGAACGTGACATCAGAAATTATCAACCGTGATTTGGGAAGCGTTGTGGGCGATGTTGAACAGAAGTTGGATCAAATGAGCATCCCTGAAGGTTACAGTTACGAAATCGGCGGTCAGGCACAGGATATGGCCGATTCATTCAGGGATTTATCCATTGCACTGGTATTCTCGATTTTCCTCGTTTATGCCGTGATGGCTGTCCAGTTTGAAAACTTCCTGTTCCCGTTCATTATCATGTTCTCACTGCCGGCAACCGTTGTCGGCGTACTGGGCGGTTTGTTTGTCACCGGTCTGCCGCTGAGCATCCCGGCATTTATCGGGGTGATTATGCTCGCCGGTATAGTCGTTAACAACTCAATCGTGCTTGTTGACTATATTAATATCGTCAGGGAGAAAGGCAAGGACCGATACGAGGCGATACTTGAAGCGGGACCAAGCCGCTTGCGTCCGATTTTGATGACGACGCTGACGACGATTCTCGCTATGGTGCCGCTCGGCCTTGCGTTAGGTGAAGGCGCTGAAATGCAGCAGCCGCTAGCTGTAACGATTATATTCGGCCTGACAATCTCGAGTATCTTCACGTTATTGCTGATTCCGGTCGTGTACACACTATTTGATGATCTGGCAGCAAAAATCACACGCCGGCGTAAAAAAGCTGAATAATGATTGAAGAAGAGCTCCCTGCTGTGGCGGGGAGCTTTTGTCGTTCTACGGCGGGCTTGGGAATTGAGGCGCTCGTGGATCAATTTCGCGCGAGATTGGCATGAAATCGCGCGACATCCGCATGATATCGCGCGACGACCAGCTGATTTCGCGCGACGCCCTCGGTATTTCGCGCGAGGGTGGCACAAGATCGCGCGACGCCCTCGGTATTTCGCGCGAGGGTGGAACGAGGTCGCGCGACGCCCTCGGTATTTCGCGCGAGGGTGGCACGAGATCGCGCGGCACCCTCGGTATTTCGCGCGAGGATGGTACAAGATCGCGCGACGCCCTCGGTATTTCGCGCGAGGGTGGCACGAGGTCGCGCGGCGCCCATGGAATTTCGCGCGAGGGTGGCACGAAATCGCGCGGCGCCCATGGTATTTCGCGCGACATGACTAAAATGCACAGAGAACAAACCTTCTTTAATGTTGATTTTCGGCAGCTGCCGAAAATCTTCATCTTGAAAATATTCTTTCTCCCTGATAAATGTGCTATATTAATATTGAATCCAAAACTAAATAAAGGAGCATACTATGAAGATTAAAACCCGTTCAAAACCTCTCCCACTCCGAAAGCTTGATGTGATCACTCCAAGATTATCCCCACACTTCCCACGGCTTCCTGAGATGAAGGAAGATGCTAAAAAGCAGGGACGAGGCTATTCAGGCGAAACCAAAGTTGATTATCACCTCGAAATTTTAGCTAGCCGGTACACACTTCTCGATGACGTCTATCTCCATAATAATGGTAAGAATTTCCAAGTTGATTCTCTTATTGCGGCAAATCATGCCATTTTCATAGTTGAAGCAAAAAATTATATGGGAACCATTATATTTGATTCAATCCTCAAGCAACTAACACGAAATGACGGTAAAATTGAATCAGGCTTTGAGTATCCCATTACCCAAGCGAAAAATCAGAAATTTCACCTCCAGAATTGGCTCTTAAAACATCAGCTCGCACATATCCCCATTTATTACTTTATTGCCATAGCGGACCCCTCAACCATCATCAAGGTGGACGGGAACCGTGAGGAAATTTCGAAAGTGGTTGCACACGCATCACGCATTCCCGGGATGATCATCGAGAAAGACCAGGAACTTGCTCAAGCAGGAAACGCCAAACTCCATGATTATAGGATTGGGAAAATAATCTTACGTGAATGTGGCGTATATGATATGAATATTATGGAGCAATATGGATTGACATGTAGGAATTTACTTCCAGGCGTCTTTTGTCCCGGGTGTGGGAAGCGCGGTATGAAGCGAATTCATGGCGGGTGGATTTGCCCAAAATGCAGGCATAAAAGCCATCATGCACATATTAAAGAGATTCATGATTATTTGTTATTATATGGGTCCATAACGAACACGGAATGCATGTGGCTGCTACGGCTGACTTCGAGGAGTACTGCGACTAGAATATTGCAAAAAAGCGGCTTACTATATTTGAATGGGCGCAAATGCTGGATTAAGAGGACGTGAATCTATTAAGCTGATACTTGTGAAAATTCGCGCGTATTTCGCGCCTAATCGCGCGGCACCCGCACCAAATCGCGCGACGGCCATGAAATTTCGCGCGAGGGTGGCACGAGATCGCGCGACGACCAGCTGATTTCGCGCGACACCCATGATATTTCGCGCGGCACCCACTCCAAATCGCGCGACTGCGGTACTCATTTGCCAGTTCCCGATTAGAATAGATTGCTGAACAAATGACTGCATATAAAAATATGGTATGATAGGTACTACAGAAATATTGAATGGGGGGAAAATTATGTCGTTGTCCAGAATTATGAAATGGGTGACCGGCGGGTGTGAAGCATTTCTGGGAATCCCGCTGATTGGCGGGTCGTTTATCCTCAGTACATCATGGGGAGCCTTGTTTGTTATGTTCATCCTGCATCTTGTTACGTTGCTTATCGCACGCAACGAAAAGGGGAGTATCGCGGGAAGCGTCCTCGGTATGGTCACCTCGTTTATTGGTGTTATTCCAATTGTCGGCATGATTATGCATATCATTACCGCGATTGTATTACTTATCGACGCTGCGACCCATAAGCATTAATACAATGCTATGGCGCAGCGTTTTTCGTATTTAATTATTTCATTAGCCGGTTTACTGCTTCTGCAAACCGGCGTGCGGGGCGTCTCCAACTCGAGCGAGAGCAGCCGGAACTCGAGCGAGAGCAGCCGGAACCCGTGCGGCAACACTCAAAACTTGTGCGGGAGCAGCCTCAACTCGTGCGGCAACACCCAAAACTTGTGCAGGAACGCTTGCAACTTGTGCGAGAGCAGCCTCAACTCGTGCGGCAACACCCAAAACTTGTGCAGGAACGCCTACAACTCGTGCGGCAACACCCGCAACTTGTGCGACAAACAACTCCCCCGCTCCTGAATTCAATTCTGTTCGTACAAAATCGTCTGTGCGATGCCTATAAAATACTCCGATTCATCAATAATATGATCAATCACGACTTTGGCTGTCTGGTTGCCCGAAACGGCAGCACTCTCGTTTTTAACCTGTCTGCAAAATTGAATAAAAGCGACTGACTCCTGCAGACAGAATGATACGAGATCGAGTACTTGCTGATGGAGTGCCGGCGAAATAGTGTTATGGCTCCTGATGACCGACTCAATGAATCGTTTCACATGCTGGTGTGATTGATTAAGTACCTCCTCCCAACGTTTTAGAGCATCAACATATTCATCCTCCAGATTGGTGACCAACTCCCGCATGACCACTGTATGCTCTGCTTCCTGCTGCTTCCAGAATTCCGTTTCATCCAACACTCGAAGCGGCATCTGACTGCCGTAATAAAATTGCATAATTCAGCCCCCTGCTATCAAAAAATTTGTCCAATAATATTTATGCCGGTTACAGCAGGTTTATGATTTCGATAATTAAAGAAAAAACAATTCATCTTTACAAAATCAATCGAATAAATTATTATAGTGAGTAATCACTCACTTCACACACAAAGATTGCAATTTAAATCGGTACTGCCAATTGGAGGGCTGCATATGTCCGATGTTGTCAAAATGGAAAACATTCAGCACAGCTACAACAAACAAACGGTGTTGAAAGAAGTGGATCTCGCCATTCCGGAAGGGCAGCTGTTTGGGCTTCTCGGTCCATCGGGGTCCGGCAAAACAACGCTCGTCAAAATTATCATTGGTCTTTTGACACCTGAGAGCGGAACCGTCCGAATTGAAGACAAACAGATGCCGTCATTCCAGCTGATGCAGAAAATTGGCTACATGGCTCAGTCGGATGCTTTGTATAATGAACTCACAGCCAGGGAAAACATGCAATTTTTCGCGACGCTCTATAAGATTCCCAAAAGCAAGCAGCGAGAAAGGATTGTTGAGGCAGCCGATCTGGTCAATTTGTCAGATGTACTCGATCAGACGCTTGAAACATTTTCCGGTGGCATGAAGCGACGCATGTCACTGGCGATTGCCTTGCTTCATCAGCCCGGACTGCTGATTTTGGATGAACCGACTGTCGGGATCGATCCTGTCCTTCGTGCTTCAATCTGGGAAGCATTTCGAAAAATGCAGCAAGCCGGTACAACAATTATCATCACGACCCATGTGATGGATGAGGCAGAGAAATGTGATAATCTGGCACTATTACGGGATGGTTATCTCATCGCCCAGGGCAGCCCGGAGGATTTACGTACACAAAGTGGTACGGAAACGCTTGAGACAGCATTTTTACACTTTGGAGGTGCCGGCCATGCGCATACAGGCAATCGTTAAACGGGTCACCCGGCAGTTTTTACGCGATAAACGCAGCATCGCTCTTATGATGGTCGCGCCACTCCTCGTGATGACACTGTTGTGGCTTGTCCTCGATATGGAAGATTACATTCCGACAATTGCTGTGACAGATGCGCCTGCACCACTAAGCGAAGCACTCGAGGAACAGGATGCTGCGATTTTGGAGACCGATGCCAGCCACGGTAAAGAAGCGCTGGCGAACGAGGATGCTGATGCCCATCTGTTATTCGATAATAACCAGCCCGAACTGACCATGGAAGGCAGCAACCCGACCGCAACGTCAGCTGTGCAAAATGTCATCAGCAGTGCGGTCAAACAGCTTAATCCAAATGCGCCAGATCTGGACGTATCGTTTCTGCACGGCTCATCTGATTTAAATTTGTTCGATAATACCGGCTCTGTCTTGATTGGCTTTTTTGTTTTCTTTTTCGTCTTTATCATTGGCGGGGTATCATTTTTGCGTGAACGGACACAAGGGACTTTGGAACGCATGATGGCAACCCCATTGCGGCGCTGGGAAATTGTTGCGGGCTATCTGCTCGGATTCGGTATTTTTATCGTCATCCAATCAATTATCATCGCAGCGTTTTCCATCTATGTGCTCGACATTTACATGGCGGGATCATTCTTGTCGGTGCTGGTGACCGCATTCCTGCTGGCTATCACGGCCTTAAGCCTTGGCACACTGTTATCGGCCTATGCCAAAAACGAATTCCAGATGATCCAGTTCATCCCGGTTGTCATCGTACCGCAAGTCTTTTTCTCCGGCGTTTTTCCGATTGAATCGGTCGAATGGATTGATGCGATTGGAAAAATCATGCCGCTCACGTATGGGGCGGACGCATTAAAAGCCATCATGATACGTGGGGAGGGCTTAAGCGCGGTCACCGTGGATATTGCCGTACTGATCGGTTTTTCAGCAGCATTCATCATATTGAATATCATTGCACTTAAGCGCCACCGGACATTATAAATTTCATTCAGTGGGTGGCTTTCCCGCTGCAAGTTAAGGTAAGTAAACACAGGAGGAAACAGCATGTCAGATATGATCGACACATTGCGCAATGAAAAAAAGCTGACGCCAAAACAAATCGAGGTTCTGAAAGCAGCCATCGAGCTGATTTCGGAAAAAGGCTACTACAATACATCAACAAGCGAAATCGCCAAGCGGGCAGGGGTTGCTGAGGGGACCATTTTCCGCCATTACCGCACAAAGAAGGATCTGCTCGTCGCAATCGTTACACCTGTCATTTCAGATTTTTCAGCGCCCTTTTTTGCCAAACAATTCGTTGATCAGGTGTTCCGTGAAGAGTACGCCAACTTTGAGGACCTGCTTTATGCGTTTATCAAAAATCGTTTCGAGTTTGCGCAGTCCAATGTTCCGCTGATTAAAATTCTGCTGCAGGAGCTGGCCTTTCATCCGGAAATCCAGGCGGCGTATAAGCGGCAGTTTACGGAAAAAGTCTACCCGGCCCTCAATCAGGCCATCGATTTTTACAAACAGAAAGGTGAACTCAAGGACCTTCCAAACGAGACAATCATTCGCACGATGGTACCGGCCATACTGGGATTCATGATGACACGATTTATTTTGAAGCCGGATCAAACCTGGGACGACGAAGCAGAAATCAAGCAGACAATTGACGTTATTATGGGAGGAGTTGGTCGTTGAAATCAACCTTTAACCAGTCATATTAAAAGCGAACTAGCTTTGGTTTGCATATTCTGTAAATATTACATCATTTCAACCCATTGCGGCGGAACAATTTGACACAATATTTTTCGCTCCTCTTCACGTTTTTCCAGATAGGAACTGATGGAACGCAAATCATCAATGTATGCAGGGTGGGTCATCACTTCGACTGACCGAGTGTTCAATTCCTTTAGCTCATCAAATACATCCACATTTGCGCCATCACCATAAAAATTCGGCCATAAGGATTCGGTAAGCAGAATTTCAGGATGCTCTTTTAGAGAATCCACATAACGGACTGGAACATTGTAATCGTGAGCCAGCGTAACAATGACTTCTTTTAACGGCACCCAGCCATGAATATGATGATGACTGTCGAGGTGATGCAATTTTAATCCCGTATTCAGAAATGCCTCAATTTGTGCCCGCCACTCCATCTCAACTTCTTTGATATTGGGCGGTTCCATTTCAAAAAATGTGTTTTTATAGCGGAAGTCACCATCTTCATTAACAAGGCCGGGCACATGATGACTAACGGGTTTTCCCCAGGTTAAAACAAGGTGAACACCCAGTCGTAAGGAAGGGTGTTTCCGTGCCTGACTCACAGCATAATCAACCGCATGACCGTTCATCATCATGGTAGCCGATCCGATAACACCGTCTTCATGTGCTTCGATAATGCCGTCTGTAACCCCTTTTGTTAAACCAAAATCATCTGCATTAAATAATACCTTCATAATAAACCCCCTCAGTCCCTTAAAGTTAATGTTCGTCCGTAGAATAATTCCGCTCAATCATAAAGTTTGTTTTATCTCCCCTAAAATAAGACCGCGAAAATTCCACTTTATTGCCGTTGGTATCATGTGCAATTGTTTCAATATAAAAACAGGGCAAGCCTGGTTCACACTGCAGGAGCGCTGATACCTTTTCATCTGCCAAGGTTATTTCCACATGCTCGGTTGTTCTGGCGATGTGTACACCGAAATCTTTTTTTAAAGCCGCATACAAAGATGTTTCTGCATGCAGCTGGGTGATGCCGGGCGCAACACTCCACGGGATATATGAAATTTCATATTGTGTCGGTTCATCATTCGCATGACGCGTTCGCTCGACACGCTGGATCGGGTCATTCCCGGCAACTCCTAGAGATTGTTCAAGTCGCTCTGTTGCCGGTACAACCTGAATACTTATTAACGCAATTTTAGCTTTTTTTCCCTGGACAGCAACCTGATCACTGTAACGTTTCATTGTATGGGAAAGCGTCTGACTTACTTTTTTGTCCGCGACATAAGTTCCCTTGCCTTGTTTGCGGACTAAATATCCCTCAAGTGTAAGCTGGTTTAATGCTGATCTGACGGTTGTTCTGCTTACATTAAAGTCCTTGCAGAGTTCAAGCTCAGTAGGAATTTGCTTGCCTTTTTCATAGTTTCCGGATTTAATGCGATTAAGTAATTCTTCTTTTATATACGCATGTAACGATTGATTTTTTTCCATAATGTACTCCTTCAAGTATCTTCTTATATAAGTTTACAAAAGAATACAACTGAACACAATGTTTTAATTATTGTAGTAACAATTAAATAAAATGTTATAGACAATAATATAGTTGTATGATACATTTTAATCAGTAATAAAAACATTCGGAATTCCGTTGTTTTCTGACCTTATATAAAAGCGTTTACAAAGTTAAAAAAGGAGTTTGACCGAGATGGGATTAAAATTAGTAGTCGTTGGCGGAGGATCCAGCTATACACCGGAGATAATAGAGGGTGTGATACAACGGCATGACAGTTTTCCGGTAAGTGAAATTGTGCTGGTGGATATTGAAGATGGGAAAGAAAAGCTTGAAGTGATCGGTAATCTCGCATTACGGATGATTGAAAAGTCCGGTAAACCTATTAAACTATCATGGACAGTTGACCGGAAAAAAGCACTTGAACATGCAGATTTTGTTTCAACACAAATACGTGTTGGCGGTCTGGATGCACGTGCTAAAGATGAGCGAATTCCATTAAGTCATGGGTTTATCGGGCAAGAAACAAATGGTGCCGGCGGAATTATGAAAGCATTTCGCACAATTCCAGTATTAATGGAATTGGCGGCGGATGTTCATGCGATTTGTCCGAATGCATGGATTATCAATTTCACCAATCCAGCGGGGATTGTGACCGAAGCTCTGTTGAAACATTCAGCACACAAAAAAGTGGTTGGGGTTTGTAACATTCCGTTTAACATGCGGTATTCCACAGCGGAAATATTAAACGTTTCACCCGATGATGTACGAATCGAATTTGTCGGCATGAACCATTTTGTGTTTGGAAAAAAAGTGTATGTCCAGGGAATTGATCGTACAACTGAAGTTTTAAAAACGTTGCAGGGAGACGGACTGGATTATTCACCGGCAAATATCGTGAACCTGGGGTGGTCGAAAACATTTATCGAATCTACTGGTCTATTACCCAACCCTTATCATCAATATTATTTTCAGACGAGAGATGTGCTGGAAAAAGATATTCAGTCGTTTAACGAACACGGAACACGGGCTGAACAAGTGCAGGAATTGGAAAAGTCGCTGTTTGAATTATACGGTGACCCGGAATTGCAGGATAAACCAAAAGAACTGGAGGAACGGGGAGGTGCGTTTTACAGTGATGTGGCATGCAGTCTGATGGATTCGATTTATAACAATAAAGAAGATGTGCAAACGGTAAACACCACCAATAACGGATCAATTCCTGATTTGCCTGTTGACGCGGCGATTGAAGTGAACTCGGTTATTACCGGGCACGGACCAGAGCCGATTGCACCCGGACCATTGCCATCGAGTGTCAAAGGTGTTGTCTATCAAATGAAAGCGTTTGAGGAACTTGTCATCCAAGCTGCTGTAACCGGTGATTATAACGATGCGTATAAAGCATTTGTGATGAATCCCTTAATAGCTGATGAAAAGAAAAGCAAGATTTTGCTTGATGAATTGCTGGAAGCACATCGAGCGTTTTTACCACAGTTTTATTCTTAAGGTTTTAATAGGGAGAGGGATTTTTACAATTTAACAAGGGGGAATTGGAATGAATAGTAAGTTCATGCAGAAATTTATTGAAATTGCAGGTCGTATTGGTTCCCAGCGTCATCTTGTAGCCATTCGTGATGGATTTATAGCCATTATGCCGTTAATTATTATCGGTTCATTAGGTATTTTGATTAACAACTTTCCGCCGCTTGGCGCATTTGAGTTTGTTGGATGGATGAACGGTATATTCGGTGAAGGCAATTGGCAAGCAGTCGGCGGCAGTATCTGGAATGGTACCTTTGCGATATTGGGACTGTTAGTAGCTTTCTCAATTGCGTATAATCTGGCTAAGGGGTATGAAGTTGACGGGTTGTCAGCGGGACTTATTTCAGCGGCATCCTATATTATGCTAGTACCTTGGACAGAAGATGGCGGGCTGACGGTAACCTGGCTTGGAGCACAAGGCTTGTTTGTAGGTATCATCGTAGCCTTGATTGTTACTGAAATGTTCCGCATTCTTGTTCAGTCGAAGCTTACCATTAAAATGCCGGAGGGAGTTCCTGAAGGGGTTATCAAGTCATTCCAGGCATTGATTCCAGCAACGATTATTTTACTGGTTGTCGGGCTGTTCCAGGCACTTATTACCGTTTTTGTGGAAATGAGTATTTTTGAAGTTATTTTTAATGCTATTCAGGAACCATTGCAAGGATTAGGTAATACATTACCGGCAGCGATCATTATTTCTTTCTTGAATCATTTATTATGGTTCTTTGGCCTGCATGGAACAAACATTATCGGATCGGTTATCGAACCACTTTATTTACCGCTTATTGAAAAAAATCTGGAGCTTTTTGGAAATGGCATGTCGGCATTCGACGTACCTTACCTGGTGACAAAGCCATTCCTGGATTCATTTGTATTCATGGGCGGTTCCGGAACGACGATTGCCTTATTAATTGCAGTCTTTATCGTATTACGCAGAGAACGGAAGCACCCATACAATGAAGTGGCAAAGGTAGCTGCACCTGCAGGTCTCTTCAATATTAATGAACCAATCATCTTTGGGCTGCCGATTGTATTGAACCCGGTAATGCTTATACCGTTTATTCTAGTTCCGGTTACGTTAACCATTCTGTCATATGCAGCGCTTGCAACAGGCATCGTTCCGAAAACGGTGGCGATTGTGCCATGGACTACACCACCAATTTTAAGCGGGTACCTGGTAACTGGCGGAAGCTGGCGGGGAATTGCTCTGCAAGTTGTCAACCTCACAGTGGCCACGTTAATGTACATTCCGTTTATTAAGGCAGGAGCAAAAGCAGTATTTAATCAAAAAACGGAGGGATAAAACATGACGAACGAAGCAACTGAAGACATGCAACTGTTATCATTCAATATTATTCTGCATGCCGGGAATGCCAGATCCAATGCAATGGAAGCTATCACTCTGGCAAAAGAATACAAATTCGATGAGGCACGCAGTAAAATAAGTGAAGCTGATAAAGAATTTACCGAAGCACACCATAGTCAGACAAAACTGTTGCAGGATGAAGCGGAAGGAAAACAAAATGAAGTCACTGTTATTCTGGTACATGCACAGGATCACCTGATGACAGCGATGACAGTGAAAGATTTGGCGAATGAAATGATTGAGATGTATGAAAAAATGAAACAATTAGAGGAGCGATAATCATGAACATTGTTTTAGTATGCTCAGCGGGAATGTCCACTTCCATGCTCGTGAATAAAATGCTTAAGTCTGCTGAAGACAGGGGAATCGATGCAGAAATTAATGCTGTTGCGGAATCACAGCTGAAAAATCAGCTGAATGAATTGGATGTTGTTTTAATCGGACCACAAGTACGCTATCTCGAAAAACAAATAAGACAGCTGGTTGAACCAAAGGGGATCAAAGTCGGTATCATTGACCAAATGGCATATGGAATGGTTAAAGGTGAAAAAGTGCTGGATCAAGCAATCGAATTGCAAAATGAATGACTCCTTAGGATGGGGCCGGGATAATCCCCGATGAGCAAAAATAAGAAGCGTGGTACTCACCAAAATGCGATAGTGAAGTACAACGCTTCTTATTTTTACATTTCTAAGTTATCCCTATGATCCATCCCTTTTTATGATGGCATCATTGAAACTAAACCGACGAGTGAAGCAATTGGAATGAACATAACCAATGGAATGGCAATCATTGCAAATTTGCGAACTGCCTTTTTTGATTCGACTTCGACGTCCACATTCTTCTGGAGATTCATGAATAAAACACCGAACCCCATCAACAGAACAATGATGAGCCCCGGAATATACAGGTCTTCAGGGATGATGACCGGTGCCGCATTGGCAAGTCCAAATACGATCAGTAAAATTGGAATCACTTCGGCAATGGCAACCCGAATGAAAAAATGTGTTTGGATCTTTTTGAACCTTTCCGGATTTTCACGTATTTTTTCCAAGTTTATTTTAAAAAGGACTACAATCGGAATAACGGCAAGTAAAGCAGCTGCCACAAAAACATATGCCATGAAGGCGCCTCCCCCAAGTTAATATTATCCATTACAGTTTACTATAATCCCATGAACGCCTCAATAAGGGATGCATTCATTAATTTGCCCCATCCCCCTATATTCCGCTATAATTTAACCAATAACAACATCGTTCGACAACAAGCATTTCCAAGGAGTCCGATCATGTTTAATTATACCGATTTGGCGATCGCTTTTTTTATTGCCCTCATTTCGACTTTTTTGCTTACATTTCCTGTCAAAAAACTGGCCATTAAACTAAAAGCGGTTGATTTGCCGAACTACCGTAAAATACATAAAAAAGTGACCCCGAGGATAGGCGGAGTGGCTATATTTGCAGGAGTTATTATGGGCGGGCTTTATTTGCAGCCGTTTCACCCGCATCTGCCGGAAATCATTCTTGGTGCGATCGTCATTCTACTCACCGGTGCACTGGATGACCGTTTTGCTATCAGGCCTGTCATCAAACTGACCGGTCAGCTGATTGCCGCGTCATTTCTTATTTCATCCGGACTGATCATCGACCGGATTACGCTCCCGATTATTGGTATGATTGATCTTGGGTTTATGAGTGTGCTGATTACAGTATTATGGATCGTCGGCATTACGAACGCAATTAATCTGATTGACGGGCTGGACGGGCTTGCAACAGGTGTCACGACAATCGCGCTCTCGAGTATGTTTATCATGGCGATTATTGATGCCAGGGTATTAGCGGCTTATTTGTGCATTGTACTAATTGGCGCCAATCTCGGCTTTTTGTATCACAATTTTTATCCGGCAAAAATTTACATGGGCGATGCCGGATCGAATTTTCTCGGCTATATGATTGCGGTAGTTTCCATTGTAGGACTGTTCAAAAACATTGCTTTGTTCAGCTTCATCATTCCGGTCATCGTGCTGGCGGTCCCGATTTTTGACACCCTGTTTGCCATCGTCCGCCGCGCCTATAATAAAGAGCCGATCATGATGCCGGATAATAAGCACATACACTATCGATTGATTGCAACCGGGTTCAGCCACCGCAAAACCGTTTTGATCATTTACGCATTCAGCGCCCTGTTTGGTACGATGGCTATCCTCTTTTCGTATGCCAGCCTGACAACAGCACTTGTCATCACATTTCTCGTTCTGCTGCTGCTGCAGATTTTTGCCGAAATCGGCGGCGTAGTCATGGGTGGTAAAAGGCCTGTCATTGATTCGGTTGGACGCGTGTTTCGAAGACGGGAGAAGCAGCAATAAGATGCTTACGAGTATGCCGATGCAATTGAGAAAGATGCAAAAGCTAAGGATATTACTGAAGAGGAACTTTATACCCCAGGTGGGATTTCTCCGGGATTTTACATAATACCTCATCTGTTTTACTCTTCTTATTCTTAAATTACTCCAGTTAATTCTGATTGTACCGAGTTTTTATAACAATTGATAGACTACAGCGATTTTGAGCTGAACTATGACGCATTCCTGGAAACAAACCTTTTTCACATAAATTAATCAAATCCATGCAACCACAATAAATATAGGCTACAATAGATTCAAGCAAGGAGGTATAATCATGCAACAAATCAAAAAAGCCATCATACCTGCAGCAGGACTTGGGACAAGGTTTTTGCCGGCAACGAAAGCGATGCCGAAAGAAATGCTGCCGATCGTGGATAAACCGACAATCGAATATATTGTTGAGGAAGCTGTGAAATCAGGTATTGAAGATATCATCATTGTCACCGGTAAAGGAAAGCGGGCAATTGAGGATCATTTCGATCACTCACTTGAACTGGAAGACAATTTGATGAAAAAGGAAAAATTTGAGCTGCTGGAGCGGGTTAAAAAATCAGCAAATGTTGATATCCATTACATCCGGCAAAAAGAGCCAAAAGGACTGGGACATGCCGTCTGGTGTGCGCGTAAATTCATTGGCAGCGAGCCGTTTGCCGTGCTTTTAGGTGATGACATCATCCAAAGCGAGACACCGGGATTGAGTCAAATGATCAGTGAGTACGAAAAAGCGAAAGCATCGATCATCGGTGTACATAAAGTACCGGAAGATGAGACACATCGTTACGGGATTATCGATCCACAGGAAAAGTCCGGCAATCTGCATCAGGTGAAAAACTTTGTCGAGAAACCAAAGCAGGGAACCGCGCCATCCGACATGGCGATTATCGGCCGGTATATTCTGACACCGGAGATATTTGATTTTCTGGGAGAGCAAAAACTTGGCGCCGGCGGAGAAATCCAGCTGACTGACGCCATCCAGGAATTGAATAAAATTCAGCGTGTATTTGCCCTTGAAATTGACGGCAGCCGCTATGATGTCGGGGAGCAGCTTGGCTTTATCCAAACAACGATTGAAATTGCGCTGTCGCGCGATGATTTGCGTGAGCCGCTGATGGCATATTTGGACGAACTGCATTCAAAAATTACATAAAAGTGCACGTTCGAAAAGGAGGATAAAAAGGACCGAGAAGTTCGAGGCGGCGCAATGTCGAGCCGCGGAGAAACAAACTCGATGTGCCATTTTTACCAGACTTTTTGAACAACCTCTAAAAAGAAGGTTATCAATTTATAAAAGCCACGTTACAGACGGTGGCTTTTTTGTTATTGGAATGTAAACCGCATCACACTCTGTTTTCAAGACTCACTTCCGAATAGATTTAACTAGATTGAGAAGGATGTTAACAGGGAGTGTACACTGCGATGGAGCGCAATTACAGTATTGATTTCTTAAAGTTTTTTGCCATTTTTGCTGTCGTGTGTATCCATACAGGAACACTAAAAGACGTGCAGGGCAGTATTGATGGTGAAACAATTGATTTTATCATCGACACAGCGGCGCGGTTTGCTGTGCCATTATTCTTTGCAGTGTCCGGATTCCTGTTTTATCAGAAGTTGCATACACTGCAAGGATTTGAAGCACAGCTGCGTTACGCCAAAAAATACATTATAAAACTGATCAAGCTATGGGCGGCATGGTTTGCATTTTATTTTTGCTTTGATCTGGCAATCAACTTCATCGAAACGGAGAAAAACCAGGGTGCTCTTTTGGTCATGTACCATGATTATATTGAAAGTTTTTTGTCGTGGGAAACCTTTTACTATGGCTCAGGGCATAATCAGTATCATTTGTGGTTTTTGCTTGCATTGATCTGGTCTGTCGCAGTGCTTTTCATTTTTGCAAAAGCAAGGCTTGTGCGTGTACTTTTTGTTCTTAGCCTAGGCTTGAATATATATGGACTTGCCGGTCAATCGTATTCATTTTTAGCGGATGTGCCATTTGATACAAGGGATGCGCTGTTTTTCGGACTGCTCTATACGAGTATGGGCGCGTTGTTTGCCCGTTATGGTGATCGTCTGAACCAAAAGGCGAACAATCTGCCAGACTTTTTTTACGGTGCATTACTTGTCGCCCTTCCTTTGATTCAAGCGTTGGAAGGATATGTGACCATTAAACAATTCGGCGGAGACACTGGAGAATACTATCTTACGACGATTCCGTTAATTGTCATTTTGTTTATGTTCATTATGAAGCATCATTCGATTGGAAAAGGTACACTAATATCAAAGATTGGATCCCGGGCGGTGGGCATTTACGTTTCACATGTCTTTATTATGGAAACGATTGAAATTTTTATTGGACGTATTGGTATAGAAAGTGTGCAAGATACACTCATTTGGAATATTATCTTTACACCACTTGTGTTCATGACAGCTTACTTGTTTTATGAAAGACTTCAGCAAATCAAAAAGAATGGGGCGGCAGTTTTTCAAAGCAGAAAGGCACCATTTATGCGCCCAAAAAATAATTAATCAGATGTTGATTTTCGGCCGCTGCCGAAAATCTTCTGTTATAAGGAGTCATGCGTGCGAGGGGCATATGAACTTGTGCGACAGGCTCCCCAACTCGTGCAGGGACACCTGAAACTTGTGCGGCAGCACTCAAAACTTGTGCAGAAACCGTATAAACTTATGCGACAGCACAATAAACTCGTGCAGCAACGTCCCGAACTCGTGCGACACCAGCTTAAATTAATCCGCCACCTCCCAACCAGCAAACGCGGCAGAGCCGGAAATACGCTCAAAACGGACTGTAATTCATACTGACCATCATATCATAGTCATTTGCTCTGAATTTATACCAATTTCCATACATTTTCTCATCCAAATGAATTTTGCGAAAATAGTCGGAATTTGATATAAATGAGTGGTATGACAAAAGAGATCCACAAAGGAGACGAAGCATGGAAGAGCGTACAACATTGAAGAAATCATTGAAGCCGCACTGGGTCTGGGCGATTGCGCTAGGTTCCTCGATTGGCTGGGGGGCATTTGTGCAGCCGACGACCTGGATGTCAACAGCGGGTCCATTAGGCGTCATCCTGGGCTTCAGCATCGGGGCGCTGTTGATGATGCTGATTGCTGTGAGCTACGGATTTCTCATCAAAAGTTTTCCGGTATCAGGCGGAGAATTTGCTTATTCGTATATCAGTTTAGGACGCACACATGCGTTCATCAGCGGATGGTTTTTGACGCTTGGATACTTATGTATTGTCGCGTTGAACGCATCCGCATTTTCATTAATGGTTAAATTTGTGTTCCCATCACTGCTTGAAAGCATGCACATGTATACGATTGCAGGCTGGGACGTTTATTTCACCGAAGTGATTATCGCTTCTGTATTATTAGGTGTTTTTGGCTATTTCAACGTTAGAGGATCAAGTTTATCAGGCCGTATGCAATTTGTATTCTGTTCGATTATGGTAATTGGCGTCATAGCCATTACGTTCATGGTCGGTGCACAACCCGGGGCGGGTCTTTCCAATGTCGCGCCATTATTCCCGACTGATACAACCGCATTTGCAGCAGTCATTTCAATTGTTGCAATTGCACCATGGGCATATGTTGGGTTCGATAATGTCCCGCAGGCAGCGGAGGAATTCCATTTTTCATCCAGAAAGGCTTTTACATTGATTATTCTGGCCATTTTCTTTGCTGCGCTGCTTTACAGCATGATGATTATTGCCACATCCATGATCGTGCCGTGGGAGACACTCGTTGCGCAGGAAGAAACATGGGGGACAGCTGAAGCGATTCAAGGGCTTCTTGGTAATATGGGCGTCGTTATTCTCGTAACCGCTCTCACCATGGGGATTTTCACAGGATTAAATGGCTTTACCATTTCATCAAGCCGCCTGTTATTTGCCATGTCCCGTGCTAAAATTATCCCGGCAGCCTTTTCCAAACTGCATCCAAAATATAAAACACCATATGTCGGCATTATATTTACCGTCGTTGTTGCGATGCTGGCGCCATGGTTTGGCCGCCAGGCACTGACATGGGTGGTTGATATGTCCTCTGTCGGTGTAACGATTGCTTACTTTTATACCTGTTATACGGCATTTACCTTATTCAAACGGTCCAAGGACAAGAAATTTAATCCAAAAAAGCATGTCGTTGCACCCGGGAAAAAGGCCCTTGCAGGATTCGGTATGGCAGCGAGTGTCACATTCCTTGGTCTGCTGCTGATTCCAGGGTCACCGGCAGCGCTGGGATTTGAGTCATTCATCGCACTCATTATCTGGATTGCCCTCGGCGTTACTTTCTATATGGCAAACCGGACGGAATTAAAGAAAATACCAAAAGAAGAACTCAATTACTTGATTTTAGGAAATAAAAAAGTTGAAGCAAAAAATCGTGGCTAGGGAAATAGAAAAATCCCGGAACTGTACTTTCAGTTCCGGGATTTTTTGATTATATCAGAAAGTATAAATTTTTGGCTAGTTCGTACGTCGCTAAACGGGCGCCCCGAGCCTTTGTTCATAATCTCTTTAATCATTATCATATTTCTCTTTCATTTCATCGCCTTTTTCATTAATTTCTTCTTTTAATTGATCACCTTTCTCATCAACCGTTTCCAACAGCGAATCGAATTCATCCTCTAAGCCGCTAAGTATATCTTGGCGCTGTTTAATCATGCTGATCACTTCATTGCCGACTTCATCGCTGATCTGTTCATTATTCTCCAAGTAATAAACAGCATCCTTAAGATGGCCTTCTTCATCGTAGGTCAAATTTTTGAAATCACTTTCTTTGCCGTATAATTCATTCTTTTTATCCGTCTGCTCACCGGAGACGTTGTTGTAATTATCTGCGTTCCATGAACTCCATTCATTATACAGCCGGACACGTTCATCCTCCCAGACTTCCTTGAAATCATCGCCTGAATCGACGGTTTTAAATTCCCCGCCGCCTGCTTCAGCTACTTTAAGCAGCTGCTCCTGACCTTTGCTGTCAACGTCAAAACCGATAATATTGATGACCGCTTCGATATTGGAATCATGCAGTGCCTCTGCGGCCTTGGCTGGGTCTCCTCCACATGTTTCAACACCGTCACTGACGACGTAGATAATGTTTTGACTAGCATCTTCAGCTTTTTCAAAGTCCTTTTTGGCTTCGGATATGGACTTGGCAATTGGTGTCCAGCCAGTCGGCTCAAATTTATCCAGTGCATCGCCGAATTTTTCATTATCATAAGACTGTAACTCATAAACCAGTTCAGTACTGTAGCACGATACTTTCTTATCACTGTCGGCGTTGCTTCCTTTATGCCCATATACTCTTAACGAGACATTGGAGGCTTCGGGCATCGAGGCGACAAAATTGTTAATGGCTTCTTTCGCCTGTTTCATTTTGGTGGTCCCGCCGATTTTTTGTGCCATACTGCCACTTGCATCAAGAAGGATGGCGATATTCGCTGTTCCGTTAACAGTCTCGCCGTTTTCAAGTTTCATGCTGCCAGGTGTATCGGAAAGAGCAGTTTCAATCTGTGGGTTAAAATTTTTGACAAACGAATGATACTCCTTATATTGGCCGGATTCGCTCATTAGATTGAGCAAATGAGCGTATACCTGAAAACTGTCTTTATCCTGAAAGTTTTTCTCATCTAGCGCACGATGTACCACTGCTTCGTTATACTTGTTGCCCGCATACTCCCCCGGGTCCTGCTCGATGATTTCTTCAATCGTTGTTGCGACTTCAAAGTCTTTCTCAGGACTTTCCGTTTCTTCTTCTTTCGGTTTCTGCTCTTCAGACTGTTCAGCTTCTTCCTTTTTCTTATCTGTACCTGAAACTGATTGCTCATCTGAACCGCAAGAAACAAGCAAAAGACTGACAATTACCGCAACAGCAGCCAAAATAAAGCTCTTTTTCATCAAATCCCTCCGAATATTTCCCTTCTTATAAATCTAAGATCATATTCCTAAGATAATACTACCAAATCAGGGAAATATTTCAATGAAAAATCGATCATTTGTCCTAAATGTTATAGCACGACCACCCAGTGACGCTTGCGGTCATAATATTATTTCCGGCAAAATGTGTCATACAATTTACTTTTTGACAATTTTTTTATAAGATAAGGGCAATCCATTGATTGGAGGTGCCGTATGGGTCAAACAAAATGGAAGAAAGTCTTAATAGCAGCAAATATAACCGGTGTTGCAGCTATTATTATTATTATGTCGCTGCACGAATATAACCCGCCAACCCCTGCTGACAAGGAAGCTGAGGCTGAGGATTCAGAAGAAGAAACTGAACGTGTTCAGCCCGATACTGCTATAACGGCAAGGCAAAACAGCGAAGACTATACAACTCCGGTGATAAATATCAGCGAGAAAGATATGGAAGAAAAAACGCCGGAATCAGATGATGTGGACGAGACTCAAGAACTGGCCGATCATACAAATGAAGAAACAGCAGAGACCACCGATACGGGGGAACAGGCAGCTGCTGATACTCAGGAATCATCGTATAATTATTCAAGTTCATCGGCCAACGCCCCACAGACCAGCACATCACAGGAAGAAACAACAACAAACACAACAAAGAATTCAACGGAATCTGAGGATAAAAACTTTAAAGATAAAGAAACAAAATCATCCCCGTCCGATGAAGAAGATAAATCAAAAGATGAAACAGATAAACAAGAGGATAAGTCCAATGATGATGAGAAACAAGAAACTGGGGAGTCAAAACCTAAAGACGAAGAATCCTCATCAGAAGAAGAGTCTTCTAATAATTCGGAAGAACCAGAGGAGCCAAATCAGGAAGAATCCGGAAATACGGAAAAACCTGATGAAGAATCATCTGAACCGGGAGCAGAGTCTAAAAACCCGGATAACCCGGAAAATTGAACCTTTATTTTATGGAAAAAATCCATGAACAAGACCGGGCTCTACCTTCACCCGGTCTTTTCTTATAAACGGCTTTGGAATAAATCCTGACCGCTATTCATTTAATTTAAACTTGTTTTCCCACGTATTCGTATACAGTGAATATCTGACGGAGCGATAAACCCATGCACCTTTTGGAAAATCCGTTATTTCCGCCTCGAATACCACGTCGGACTCCTTGTTGTGTGTTACCTCGACAATATTGCTTTGCTCACCGGAATCGACATGGCCGAAATCAATTAACATGTTGCCCTTATCCTGCAGATAGCGGGCACTGCCGATAATATTGGTAAAGAATGCCTCGCCGCGTTCTTCACCATAGCTCCAGATCACTTCCGCTTCTTTTGTCTTTTCGTTGATACGGTAGTGAGTGGCAGCACTGAACTGCTTGGACAAATCCTCATCACCGCGTGTAACGACCACATTATTGTCATACAGCAGCAGATCAAGTGTGTCCGGATTGTTATCAAAATCAGGAAGAATGTTCGCGTCATGCTGGCCGCCCGGGTATTTGAAGTCTTTTCCCTGACCATCAATCAGGTGCTCCTGCATGGTTTTATTCCAGCCTTCCGGATACGCCAGCATCCATTTTATCTCTTCGGTTTCATAATCAATCTTCATTACCGTATCACTGTTCCGGCCGGAAATGATGATACTGTCATCGCGCTCATCATACACGACGGAGTTTTGATGAAACCAGTCTGTCGAACCATCTTCACTTTCGGTACTGTCATAGTCTTCATAAGCTTCCGCAGGGAATAGATCTTTTAAATCGATTTTTTTCACAACATCACCGGTTTCCCTGTCGATTTCAATCATTGTGTCCTCCATATATTTATCGCCATTGTCATTTACTGTCAGCAGCAGATTGCCTGATGGCAGTTCAGCGGCATCGTGATGAATTAAGGTTCGTTCCATTCCTTTGGCTTCCCTTTCAGCATCTGCATCACTGATCTTGAAAGCATTATAGAGTTTGCCCATATAATCTGTTTCAAACAGGCGATTATAGGCAGTTCCGCTGTTATCATCTTTACCCAGATATAAGAGGTGTCCGTTGTTTAATTCCTGGAGGACATGGCTGTTATATCCTGATCCATACCAGCGGATGTCACCATTTATATCAAAACCGTAAACAAATTTTGTACTCGGAATGGCAAAGGTCAGTTCATTTTTTTCAATATCCACATTGTTTTTATCAACAGTTTTAATGTCAACATCCGGTATATAATCCGGCAGTTCACCTGTTGTGATGGTTATTGTTTTTTTAAGTGTTTCCCCGGATTCCGTTTCCGCTGTGATTTTTACCGTATTGTCATGGTCAGGGTAAAGACCCAACACAGGCAGTTCGTGATGTGTTTTAAAGTCCTTCATGGTTTTCGAAATATTCGTTTCATCATCTTTGCCTTTAACGGTAAAAGAAACTTTGGCAGCTTCATTCGTGTCAAAAATGACTAACGCCGCCAGTGGACTTCTGTTATACGGATCAAGTTTCACATACGGATCATCCAGGGTACTGCCTTCACTTTCGGATAAAATGTCGGATTCCAATTGCTCCTGCTCATCCAGAAGGTTTTGTGCTTTCTCAGGAGGATGTTTATATTCCGCTTCCTCTTTTTCTTCGTCCTGGTTATTGGTTTCCTGCTGCATTTTTTCAGTTTCTTCATTATTATTATTCAAAAAGAAGAAAAGAGCCAAAAGTACAACAGCAATGATAGCTATAACAATTTTTTTCATGTCAACCTGCCTCACATTTTTTCGATCTCATTTATTTTTGCTTTGAGTGTTACAGCACGTTTGCCCAGTGATGCCCAATTCCGTTCAAACAGTTCGCGGTCATAATATTCCGCTTTACCGGTATGCGGATCATGCGCAATGACACCATCGCCATAAACACCCGTCAGCACAACGGCATGTTCATTCTGGTACCAGTCAATGACATCACCATCATCGTCTGTCCATGTTTTACCGTAATATGTCTGCCGTTGTTCAAGCGTCGTCCAGGCCATAACCGGTTTTCCCGATCGGACGATGTTTAATATTTCTTCAAAAGGCTGTCCCGTCAAATCCACACCGTATCCCGGCATGAATTCTTCAAGCGTTTCCAATATCGGTCTCTCAAACACACCAAAACTGCCATCATCTGAGTCAGTATACGGGTCTCCGACAAATGCTTTATTCGGGTGAGTGCCTTTCAATTCACCGTCGATTTCATGTACTTTGGGTCCTTTCCGCAGTTTATCTGCCACGGAATATTTGCTGATCGGATCATTAAGCCCCCAGCTTAACAGCATTGCAAGTGATGTTGCCTCACACCCCGTCGGCAGATCCGGATATTGGTAATAAAGGGGGACGCCGCTGATGCGCGTATTTCGCTTCGGAGCACGGGCTTTTTTGCTGCTTGTAATGAAAATAATCATGAATAGAAAAAGTCCGAGAACGATTTGTTTTATCACTGTTTTCGCCTCCCATCTTTAGCTTACTACAACATAATAACAATCGTCCATTACTAAAAAAACTTCTATCATCATAAACATTAACCAGAAGCTTATTAAACATCAAGTTAGGTGGGATCAAAACGTGAATATCGCTGTCATCGGCACTGGTTACGTAGGGCTTGTCACAGGTGTATGCTTATCTCATATAGGGAACAGCGTCACGTGTATTGATATTGATTTGGATAAAATTGCAAAATTGCAAAATGGCCTGTCTCCCATATATGAGGAAGGCCTGGAAGAAATGTTACGGACGAATCTGCACCGGAAACAACTGAATTTCACGTCGGATTATAAAAAGGGCTTAACAGACAAGGACGTCATTCTGCTCGCAGTTGGCACACCGCAGCATGAGGATGGATTCGCTGATTTATCAGCACTCTTTTCCGCCTGCAGAGCAATCGCCCCGCACTTACATGAACATACAATCATCGTAACCAAAAGTACGGTTCCCATCGGCACGAATGAACGTATTAAACAATACATGGAACAAAATGGCGTCCAACATTTTTCTGTCAAAATCGTCTCTGCTCCAGAATTCCTGCGTCAGGGATCGGCCGTTCATGATACATTTCACGGTGATCGGATTGTGATTGGCGGTGAAGACCCGGCAGCTGTGCAAACAGTTGAGGAACTCTACCGGCCGTTTAACATTCCAATAATCAAAACCGACCTGAGAAGTGCTGAAATGATCAAGTATGCATCTAACGCTTTTCTGGCTGCAAAGATCAGTTTCATTAATGAAATGGCCAATCTTTGTGAACATGCCGGTGCGAATGTAGCAGATGTGTCACAAGGAATCGGAATGGACAGACGTATCGGAAAACACTTTTTAAGTGCCGGGGCAGGATATGGCGGGTCCTGTTTTCCAAAGGATTTGAGTGCCATCATAGCGTATGGCAGAGATGTGGATTATCCATTGTCAATTTTGGAGAACGTTCAGGCTGTCAACGAACGGCAAACTGTATTATTGGCGGAAAAAATCCGGAAAAAGTTCGGTCATCCGGAAGGGAAAACGTTTGCCATATTGGGACTGGCATTCAAGCCGGGTACAGATGACATGCGAAATGCTCCGTCAATCCCGCTCATCAACGAGCTGATCGAATCAGGCGCCGGGATTAATACGTTTGATCCGGCTGCAACCGAGAATGCCAAAAACATCTTGCCAAAAGGCGTGAACTATGCCGGAACAATCGATGAAGCATTGGCCGGTGCTGATGGCGCTGTTATTGTGACCGACTGGCAGCAAATTAAAGACTATCCGCTCAATTCCTTTAAAAAGCATTTGGTTAATCCGGTCATATTTGATGGCAGAAACTGCTTTTCGCTGGAACAAATGAACGGCAGCGGTATTGAATATTATTCAATCGGCCGCCCGGCGATACATCTAAAAGGTTAAGAGTTGGGATAAAT